>NZ_JBFRPK010000051.1:0-107017 GCF_041471965.1 Vibrio sp. 10N.261.51.A3 | reverse complement strand
GCATTGTTTAAGTCAATGAATCTTTTCTCTAACCGAGAAGAATTTGGAGCGATACATCGGGTTCGAACCGATGACCTCAACCTTGGCAAGGTTGCGCTCTACCAACTGAGCTAGTATCGCAATCTGAAAACGTCTTTCGCCGTTCAGGGCTGCGAATTATAAGAGCATTTTTTTGTGATGCAAGTCCTTAATGCAAAATTACGAAACTTTTTACTCAACTGCTGTAAAAGCACACAGATTTGCAAAAAAAACGGCTCTTATGTCCCTGAAAAGTTAGATAAACGTGATCATTTTATTCGACTAGATGTTAATAATCGTTTTTCGGTAGTACTGCAGCTCGGCGATCGACTCTCGAATATCGTCTAACGCAAGGTGACTTCCCGACTTAGAAAAACCATCTAACACTTCAGGTTTCCAACGACGAGTCAGCTCTTTCAGAGTGCTTACGTCAACATAGCGGTAGTGGAAGTACTCTTCTAACTCTGGCATGTGCTTGTATAGGAAACGACGGTCTTGACCAATGCTGTTGCCACAAATTGGTGACTTACCTTTTGGTACCCATTTTTCAAGAAACTCAATGGTTTGTTGGATGGCATCTTGCTCTGAAACCGTGCTTTCTTGAATTCGCTTCACGAGGCCGCTGCCAGTGTGAGTCGTTGTGCACCACTCATCCATCTTGTCCAGTTCACTCTGAGGTTGGTGAATAGCCAAAACAGGTCCTTCAGCCAGGATGTTAAGCTCACTATCAGTAACGATAGTAGCAATTTCAATGATTTTATGAGTTTCAGGATCAAGTCCTGTCATCTCTAGATCAACCCAAATAAGGTTCTGATCGCTAAAGGACATAAGGCGTCGCCTATTTGTTTATGTGTAAAAGAGGTACTATACCCAAATAACTATACTCAAACTAGCTTTAGGACCATCGAAATCACGTGGTACCAGCAACATCCTGTTTGAGTCCCCAATCATCAAGTTAGATGTGTTAAGTGAAAAATTGTGGCTAAAAAAAAGAAGTTAACCAAAGGTCAAGTACGTCGTGTACGTAGCAACCAGAACAAGCGACTCAAGAAAGAAGATTCTATCCAATGGGATGAGAACATGCTTGGCGGAACCAAAAGCGGACTCGTGATTACGCGCTTTGGCCAACATGCTGATATCGAAGATCTTGAAACTAACGAAGTTCATCGTTGTAACTTACGCCGTAGTATCGAGACTTTAGTTTCTGGTGACCGAGTGACTTGGCGCGCAGGCTTAGAATCAATGGCCGGTATTTCTGGCGTTGTGGAAGCGGTTGAGCCGAGAACTTCAATGCTGACTCGCCCTGATTACTACGATGGCCTAAAGCCAGTAGCTGCGAACGTCGACCAAATGGTTATCGTATCGGCTGTGCTACCAGAGCTATCACTTAATATTATCGACCGTTACCTAATTGCTTCAGAAACGGTAAACATCGCGCCGCTTGTTGTACTGAACAAGGTCGATCTACTGACTGATGAGCAGATTGCTGAATACCGTGAAACACTTAAAGAGTACGAGAAGATCGGCTATAAAGTGATGTTCGTGAGTAAAGAGTCTGGCTACGGCATCAAAGAGCTGGAAGCTGAACTCAAAGACCGTATCAACATCTTTGTTGGTCAATCGGGTGTGGGTAAATCAAGCCTAGTGAATGCATTAATGCCTACGCTAGACATTGAAGAAGGCGAAGTCTCTGAGAACTCAGGTCTTGGTCAGCACACAACCACGGCAGCTCGTTTATACCACTTCCCTTCTGGTGGTGATCTGATTGATTCACCAGGAGTGCGTGAATTCGGCCTATGGCACCTAGAGGCCGACGAAATCACTGAAGCCTTTATCGAGTTCAAGCCTTACCTTGGCGGTTGTAAGTTCCGTGACTGTAAACACATTGATGACCCAGGCTGCATCCTGCGCGAAGCGGTAGAAAACGGAAAGATCAGTCGATTACGTTTCGACAACTACCACCGCATCATTGAAAGCATGGCGAGTAACAAAGATAACCGTCAGTATTCACGCAACAAAAAAGCCGATCTCTAATCGCGTTTTTGTGAACAAATGTGTGCATTTACTGACAATTGGCGCGAATTTAAGTAACATCTCGCGCCCTAAACCGTCATCGACAGATTTAATTGAAAAACAATTAGCATTGGAAAATTAATACAATGGATAAGATTAAAGTTGGATTGCAGTACTGGATTCCACAACATGGATTAACTCGCCTAGTCGGCAAACTTGCGTCTGCTAAAGCGGGCGGCTTAACGACAGCGATCATCAACTGGTTCATCAAGCAATACAAAGTGAACATGGATGAAGCTCTGCATAGCGATCCAAAACACTTTAAAACATTCAATGAATTCTTCGTGCGTGAATTGAAAGAAGGCATGCGTCCTATCGCTGAAGGTGAGTCTGTTATTATTCACCCTGCAGATGCACGTGTGAGCCAATTTGGCCCAATTACTGACGGTCAACTGATTCAAGCGAAAGGCCATAACTACTCAGCTCGCGAGCTATTGGGTGGTGATGCTGCGCTAGCGGATGAATTTAAAGACGGTGAATTCGCAACGCTTTACCTGTCTCCAAGTGATTACCACCGCGTGCACATGCCATGCGACGGCACACTGCGCCAGATGATCTACGTTCCAGGTGACCTTTTCTCAGTTAACCCGTTAACGGCAGAAAACGTTCCAAACCTATTCGCACGTAATGAGCGTGTCGTTTGTATCTTCGATACGGAATTTGGCCCAATGGCACAAGTGCTGGTTGGCGCAACGATCGTAGGTAGCATCGAGCAAGTATGGGCAGGTACCATCACCCCACCTCGTGGTAACTCGGTTTACAAATGGGATTACCCTGCACAAGGTGACAAAGCAATCATCTTGAAGAAAGGCGAAGAGATGGGCCGCTTTAAGCTTGGTTCAACCGTTATCAACCTGTTCGCTAAAGATGCGATCAAGTTTGACGACACTATGCAAAATGGCGAGAAAACGGTTCTTGGTACACCTTTCGCGCACATTGCTGGCAAAGAAGCGCAAGCAAATGACGATGTTGTTACCGATTCTGCTGAGAACACTGACCAAGCTTAACAATTTGAGTTAACTCATTTAAGCTTTCAAGGCGCGTTACTTTTTCTATTTCAGAGAAGAACGCGCCTTTTTCTTAACTCTACCGATTCATTTGCTACTCAAGCTCTAACAACTCAATCTTTCAAACCCTGCCCAGCCACCTGATGCTTCTCACTCTTGTCTCTAATTGCCCAGATAAAAGATTGACCAAAAACAAAACAACTGTCGAAACCTTAAACAACTTTTTGATTTTCCAACCCGTCTCCAAGTACCAGAAATCCAGATAACTTACTCTATTTGAAGATATTTTATTTATAGGGTCTTTGTACATGCCTAAACTCAATGTTGGCGTTCTGGTCAAGCTGTTGATTTGTTTTGCGATTCCCTTAGGCGTGTTATTCATGCCGATAGATTCAATACCAATCGATGATCTCACGCTGATTCAACACCGCCTGTTGGCGATATTCTTATTAGCAGCCCTGCTGTGGGTGCTTGAACCTGTTCCGGTATTCGCCACTTCCATTTTGATCATTGCGCTTGAACTGGTGATGATATCTGACAAAGGTTTACACCTATTTAGAAATCCACCAGCGGGGCACGATCTCGGTGAGTTAATCAAATATACCGACATCTTCGGTGCATTTTCGTCACCGATCATCATCCTTTTCATGGGTGGTTTTACTCTTGCGATATCCGCATCCAAGTACGAACTCGACAACAACCTAGCTCGAGTGCTACTTAAACCATTTGGTACAGAACCGCGCTTCATTATGCTCGGCTTAATGCTGATCACCGCCGTGTTCTCAATGTTCATGTCAAATACCGCAACGACGGTAATGATGCTTGCGCTGCTCGGCCCTATCGTGGCATCTGCACCAAAAGGCGATATGGGTATCAAAGCGCTCGTGTTGTGTATTCCAATTGCTGCCAATACTGGCGGTATCGCAACCCCAATCGGTACACCGCCCAATGCCATCGCGCTGCAATACCTAACGGGTGAAAATACCATCGACTTCCTCAGCTGGATGATGATGGGCTTACCCTTTGTGATCATCCAACTCACCATCGCTTGGTTTCTTCTACAAAAACTCTTCCCTTCTAAAGAAAGAAACATGGTGCTCAAGCTTGATGGACAATTTAGAAAGAGCTGGCGAGCGATTGTGGTTTACATCACCTTCGCTGCGACAATCTTATTGTGGATGACCACCAAACTGCATGGCATGAACACCTATGTCGTGTCTATCATTCCACTGGCTGTGTTTACGCTCACTGGCATCATGGGCAAAGAAGAACTCAAGCTGATTAACTGGGATGTGTTGTGGCTGGTCGCAGGTGGTATTGCGATTGGTATTGGCTTAGATAAAACAGGCTTAGCCGCTGCACTCGCACACGCAATTGACTATGAATCGCTGTCACCTGCAGCTGTGGTACTGACATTGTCTATCGTGTGTTGGTTAATGGCGAACTTCATGTCAAACACTGCGACGGCCAACTTGCTGATGCCGATAGCCGCTGCAATTGGTGCTTCCATGGAAAGCCTAGTTGCGATTGGTGGTCTGCAAGGCTTGCTGGTTGTGGTCGCCTTCTCTGCGTCACTTGGCATGATTCTGCCCGTATCGACACCACCAAACTCACTGGCCTACTCGACCGGGCTTATCGAAAGCAAAGACATGGCGAAGATGGGCATCATCTTAGGTATTGTGGGCTTGCTGATGGTTTACCTCGCCCTGTTTATCATCACCTAGTAAGCGTTAACGCTCCCCTTTAATCCTAACTAAAGCGCTGAATGTAAATTTGGCGCTTTTTTCGATCTATACCACTCCACCTCAAGCAATTAACTGACATTTCAATCAATAGGTAACTGTGATATTACTTCACTGTTTTACAAAAAGCAGAGCAAATATATTTAGAATTTATGATTTTAAACACAGTCATTCAACTTAAGACAGCGGCACTATACGCCAATCAAAGACACATCAATTCATTATTAAGTACGTCAACGTAGTTAGGTTTTGTCTAATCAGAGAGGAATGGACCTTGAGACATACTATTAAGTTTAAAATTCAGATCGCCATTGCGATCATTATCGCCGTCGTGAGTGGTACCCAAGCTTGGATATCAGTTACCCAGCTCACTCAAGAAACAGAGGTCGCGATCAATCAAGAAATGAAGAATGTCAGTGTAGGGACAACCAATTACATTGCCGATTGGCTCTCGACTCGCAGCGATATGATGCTTGCTAATGAACCGACCATTTCAAGCAACAGTAACTCTGACCGCGAGTTGCTAATCACCAAACAAGCTGGACAATTCTTGTCTGTTTATGCCGGATTCAGCGACGGCACTATCGCGTATGGCGACAAAGGTGAAGATTGGCCAGCAGGCTACGACCCACGCACCCGCCCTTGGTATAAAGATGCCAACGCAACATCAGACCTCGTCATTACTGAACCTTATCAAGACTTTGACGGCAGCATTGTCATCAGCTTTGCAAAAGCATTCAACGGTGAAAGACAAGGTGTCCTCGCGGCAGACCTAACTGTAACCAGCATTATCGACACCGTACTCAACGTGAAACTGGATAACGATGGCTTTGCGTTTTTAGTTGACGGTAACAACAACATCGTTGCCTACAGTGATGAAGAGCTAAGTCAGAAACCACTGACCAGTTTGAATCCGGAACTAACAGCCAACAAAGTGTCACAACTGATCCAAGGCCAAATGATCACTACGCTAACTTGGCCTGGCCAAGAGGATAAAATGGTCTACATTGCCAATGTCCCGAATACCGATTGGTCACTGGGTATTGTTATCGATAAGGAAATGGCGTTTTCCGCAGTATCTGACGCGATTCAGTTCATCGCTCTTACTTCTTTGATTTTGTATATCGTCATTTCGATTGCGAGCACAGTGGTGATCAACCGCCTGCTTTCCCCACTACAAACCTTGTCTGACGCGCTGACTCAGCTGGCTCAAGGCAGAGGCGACCTCACTCAACGTATTGATATCACGCGTATGGATAAGATAGGCAAACTAGCCGAACTTGTGAACCAGTTCTTAAGCCAGATGCAAAGCATGTTGAAAGGCGTTATCGAGCACAGCCATGATTTAAATAATCACGCAGAAAAAGCCAATCAACTGGCGACCCAATCCTCCATTCGAGTTGAGAATCAGCAAAACGATATCAATCAAATAGCGACCGCGATTCATGAGATGTCAGCCACGGCAGCTGAAGTGGCTAGCCATGCCGAACTCACGGCATCCGCTTCTCAAGCGTCAGCCACCGCTTGTAACGAAGGCCAAGAGGTTATTCAACAAAACCGCGATGCGATTACTGGTCTTGCAACTCAAGTTGAAGACGCTGCCAATGTTATTCGAGAACTGGAAAACAACGCGCAAAGCATCAATCAGATACTATCCACCATTCAAGGCATTGCCGAACAAACCAACCTGTTGGCATTGAACGCTGCGATTGAAGCGGCGCGTGCGGGTGAGCAAGGTCGTGGATTTGCGGTTGTTGCAGACGAGGTTCGAGTCCTGAGCCAAAGAACGCATGGCTCGACCGAAGAAATCCGCGTGATGATTGATACGTTACAGAAGAATACCGAACATGCCGTTGAAAGCATGACCACCAGCACCCAACTGGCAGAGAACAGCGTTGGCTTCGCAGAGCAAGCTCATGGCAGCCTCTCTAAAATCACCCAAGCGATCACTGAAATCAACGATATGGCGCTGCAAATAGCGAGTGCTGCAGAAGAGCAACGCGCAGTAAGCGAAGACATCAGTCGTAATACGCAAGGAATCAAGGATGCCTCCGACGATCTTGCACAACAAGCTGAAAGCAGCCGCAATAGCTCAAATGAAATGAGTAACGCTGCCGAGTCGATGCGCCGAGATGTGGAGCGCTTTAAGGTATAACTCATCTCAAGCAACATAAGTTAAACCTCACCACCGAGCGGCCGGTGACGTAAACCGATAACTGAAACAAAGTGACTCTTTTCACAAGAATCACTTTGTTCTCAGTCCGGTTTAATGCATATTGATGAGCTAATTTATCCCAGACACAAGGATGTTATTCAGATGGGATTCGAATGGTTGGCTCTTGCTGCCGCTTTTCTTTGGGCTATCGCGAGCCTGATGTCAGTAAAGCCTGCTCAACACTTAGGTTCTTTCGCCTATAGCCGTTGGCGCATGGGTTGCACTGCTATCATCTTATCGAGCATGGCTTGGTTTACTGGTGGCTGGTCAACGGTCGAAGCAGACCTAGTCACGCCGATGATGCTGTCTGGGCTAATTGGCATCTTCATTGGTGATACCGCCCTATTTGCTTGTTTGAACAGAATGGGACCGCGCCAAGCAGGTTTGCTGTTCTCTTGTCACGCCGTGTTCTCGGCAATTCTTGGTTACTTCCTATTTAGCGAAAGCATGACTTCGGTGGAGCTGATTGGCTCGGCTTTGGTGTTCAGTGGTGTATTAACCGCGATATTCTTTGGTCGTCGAGGACAAGCCAACAACCAACTCGAAACCATCAAGGGCACCGTGTGGATTGGTGTAGCTCTCGGAATCACTGCCGCTATTTGCCAAGCCTTGGGCGGTATTATTGCAAAACCCGTGATGCAAACCAGCATAGACCCTGTTGCCGCTTCAGCGATTCGTATGATTACCGCTTTTGTTGCTCACTCCGCATTTCGTCTAACTGGCGCTAAGCTCTCACGCGCAATTAACCCGATGAATGGTCAAATATTCGCGATTACCGCAGTGAACGGCTTTCTTGCTATGGCGGTGGGAATGACGCTGATCTTGTATGCACTGCAAGAAGGAAATGTCGGCATGGTTGCTCTGTTGTCTTCAACCACACCTATCATGTTGTTACCAATACTTTGGCTGTACACCAAACAGAGACCAAATGCCTACGCTTGGATCGGTGCCATTGTTGCCGTAGTGGGCACTGGTATTCTAGTCAGCTAGCTAGTGAAGTTAATTGGCAGCTGATTGGAAACTGAGAGTGAATAGCTAATGACTATTCACTCTCAGTAAAAACAAAAGCAAAAAGTTAAGAACGTGGGAAAGGAAAAGCCGTCACGTCATCGATGTGGTCATAACCTAACGCCAGCATGATCAGACGATCAATACCTAAAGCAACACCCGCACAGTCTGGTAAGCCCGCTTTTAATGCCTCAATCAAGTGATGGTCAATCGGTTGAGGCGATAAGCCCATCTCAATACGTTTGGCATTGTCATCTTCAAAGCGCTTGAGCTGCTCTTGTGGCTTATCTAATTCATGGAAGCCGTTTGCCAATTCAATCCCTTTAAAGTACACCTCAAAGCGATCCGCCACTCGCGGGTCCTCAGGGTTAATCTTGGCTAATGCCGCTTGTGAAGCCGGAAAGTCATAAACAAACGCAGGGACTTGTTGCCCTATTTTGGCTTCAACCCCAATACTAAACAGCAACTGCAGCAAGGTATCACGATCTTCTTCAGGGTCAGCTATATCGCTGAGCCCAAGTTTTGCTGCGGCTTGCTTTAGCGTAGCCATCGAATCTTCCAGGGGACACACACCTAACACGTCAATAAAGGCTTGTTGGTAAGTCATTCGCTCTGCTGAGCCCGATTTAAGTACCTGCTGTAACAGCAAATCCATTTCATCCATCAGGTCATGGTGATCAAAGCCAACGCGATACCACTCCAACATGGTGAACTCAGGGTTGTGGTAACGGCCATTTTCTTCGTTACGGAAAGACTTACAAATTTGGTAAATACAGCCACTGCCCGCCGCTAATAGACGTTTCATATGAAACTCAGGGCTAGTCATAAAGAACAGAGGCTGACCGTGCGCATAACCCGGCCCTACGAATTCAGTTTTGAAAGTATGCAAATGCACGTCCGTCACCGTGGCGTGGCTCATCGCAGGCGTATCCACTTCCATCACGTTTCGCTCAGCAAAGAACTGACGAATTTGATTAAGGATATCAGCACGTTGCTTTAACTGTTTAATGGTTGCGGCCGGTTGCCATGTAGAGTGCATTATTGAGTTCCATATTACTGAATTCTAGGCGACGAAAATTACCACCTTTCATCGCTTTTGTAAGCTTCTATCTTTCTATTCGTGAAAGCAAAATGTTGTTTTAATGAAGCCAGAAAATTACGTTCTACAATACAATTATCAATACATATCTCACATCAACATTGATAACAAAAATCATACTCAACAAGCCGTTAACACCCGTCCTGTGGGTTAATCGTTATCAACGATTCATTGCCGTGATTGCAGTCACATAACCTATAATTTCTATGCCTCCATATGCATTACCGACCTAAAAACCCAAATGCATCAACTTTTCGAATACCTTCCTCTCTTACACTGAACCTACCACTTAAGGCTTAGGGGTGCTAAATGGTTCCTACAATTTAGAACCTCCTAAATAGGCTTTTTATAATAACAAGCGGAATACTCCGCATCACACTGGAGAATAACTGTGAAGACAATTACCACAGATATCGCAGTCATCGGCGCAGGCGGCGCTGGTCTTCGTACAGCTATTGCTGCGGCTGAAGCTAATCCTGAACTGGAAGTAGCACTGATTTCTAAAGTTTACCCAATGCGTTCGCACACGGTAGCGGCAGAAGGCGGTTCAGCAGCGGTAATTAAAGACGAAGATAGCCTAGATAACCACTTCAACGATACTGTTGGCGGTGGCGACTGGCTATGTGAACAGGATGTTGTTGAATACTTTGTTGAAAACTCGACTCGCGAAATGATCCAAATGGAACAATGGGGCTGCCCATGGAGTCGTAAAGAAAACGGTGAAGTAAACGTACGCCGATTCGGCGGTATGAAGGTAGAGAGAACGTGGTTCGCAGCGGATAAAACCGGCTTCCACATGCTTCATACTCTGTTCCAGACTTCGATGAAGTACGACACAATCAAACGATTTGATGAGTACTTTGTGGTGGATTTGCTCGTTGAAGATGGCGAAGTACAAGGCCTAATCGCGATTCACATGTCTGAAGGTGAGCTTGTTACCATCAAAGCAAAATCTGTTGTTCTAGCAACCGGTGGCGCAGGTCGTGTTTACCACTGTAATACCAACGGCGGCATCGTAACTGGCGACGGTATGGCAATGGCTTATCGCCACGGTGTACCACTGCGTGATATGGAGTTCGTTCAATACCACCCAACAGGCCTACCGGGCACTGGCATCTTGATGACCGAAGGTTGTCGTGGTGAAGGCGGTATCATCGTCAACAAGAACGGCTACCGTTACCTGCAAGATTACGGCATGGGCCCTGAAACTCCAGTGGGCGAGCCGAAAAACAAATACATGGAACTGGGTCCTCGTGACAAAGTTTCTCAAGCATTCTGGCACGAGCAGCAGAAAGGCAACACCATCAAGCACCCACTTGGTGATGTCGTACACCTTGACCTTCGCCACCTTGGTGAAGAGTACCTGCAAGAGCGTCTTCCGTTCATCTGTGAGCTTGCAAAAGCGTACGTAAACGTCGACCCAGCAAAAGAGCCAATCCCAATTCGTCCAACCGTTCACTACACCATGGGTGGTATTGAAACTAACGGTACCTGTGAAACTCGCATTAAAGGCCTATTCGCCGTTGGTGAATGTGCTTCAGTTGGCCTGCACGGTGCAAACCGCCTAGGTTCTAACTCTCTGGCTGAGTTCGTTGTATTTGGTCGCGTAGCGGGTGAACAAGCCGTGAAACGTGCAGCAGAATTCAAAGGCTGGAATGAAGAGTCTATCGCGAAGCAAGTGAAAGCGGTTGAAGATCGCATCGCAGGTCTGCTAAGCCAAGAAGGCGATGAGAACTGGGCTGATATCCGCACTGAAATGGGTCACACCATGGAAGCGGGTTGTGGTATCTACCGTCAAGAAGACTTGATGCAAGAAACCATCGACAAAATCACTGAGCTAAAAGCACGTTACAAAAAGATCAGCATTAAAGACAAAGGCCAAGTGTTCAACACGGACCTACTTTACGCTATCGAAGTCGGCTACGGTCTTGAAGTTGCTGAAGCGATGGTTCACTCAGCTATTCTTCGTAAAGAGTCACGCGGTGCGCACCAACGTCTAGACGACAACTGCACAGAACGTGACGACGTGAACTTCCTGAAACACTCTCTATCGTTCTACAACGAAGATGCAGCACCAACCATCGACTACAGCGGCGTTAAGATTACTAAATCTCAACCTAAAGCTCGTCTTTACGGTGAAGCTGCTGAGAAAGCCGCTGCCGCTGAAAAAGCAGCAGAAGAGAATGCGAAGAAGAGCGAAGAGGAGCAAGCATAATGTCAGCGAATCGAATCCAAAAAATTGAAATCCTGCGTTATGACCCTGAGCACGATGCAGAACCTCACTTTCAAACCTTTGAAGTTCCGTTTGATGAAACCATGTCAGTACTTGATGCGATCGGTTACATCAAAGACAACCTAGATAAAGACCTGTCTTACCGTTGGTCTTGTCGTATGGCGATTTGTGGTTCTTGCGGCATCATGGTTGATGGCGTGCCAAAACTGGCGTGTAAGAGCTTCTTACGTGATTATCCAAACGGCTTCAAAATTGAGCCTTTGGCTAACTTCCCAATCGAAAAAGATTTGATTGTCGACATGACGCCGTTCATCGAGCGCCTTGAAGCGATCAAGCCTTACATCATCGGTAACGACCGTAAGCCAGAAGACGGCACAAACATCCAAACTCCAGAGCAAATGGCGAAATACAAACAGTTCGCTGGCTGCATCAACTGTGGTTTGTGTTACGCAGCATGTCCTCAGTTTGGTCTAAACCCTGAGTTCATCGGCCCTGCGGCACTTGCTCTTGCTCACCGATACAACCTAGATAGCCGTGACAATGGTAAAGCTGAACGTATGAAGCTTATCAATGGCGACAATGGCGCTTGGGGCTGTACGTTTGTAGGTTACTGTTCTGACGTATGTCCGAAGAAAGTAGACCCAGCGGCTGCAGTAAACCAAGGTAAAGTTGAGTCTTCAATGGACTTCGTTATCTCGATGTTCAAGCCAGACGGATCGCAAGTAAAAACAGCAGAGGAGGCATAATATGAGCAATCGTAAGCCTTATGTTCGTGAGATGAAGAGAACGTGGTGGAGCAACCATCCGTTCTACCGCTTCTACATGCTACGTGAAGCGACTGTACTGCCTTTGATTCTATTCACTCTGTTCCTAACCTTCGGTTTGGGTGCACTAGTGAAAGGCCCTGAAGCGTGGGCTGGTTGGTTGAGCTTTATGGCGAACCCTATCGTCGTTGGTATCAACATCGTGGCACTGCTAGGCAGCTTGCTGCACGCTCAAACCTTCTTCAGCATGATGCCTCAAGTAATGCCAATCCGTCTTAAAGGCAAATTGGTTGATAAAAAAATCATCGTACTGACCCAGTGGGCAGCGGTGGCTTTTATTTCTTTAATCGTTCTTGTTGTGGTGTAAGGAGCTTTCGTTATGAACACAAATTACAAAGTAAAACCTGTTAACCACAACCCACAACGCTCTGATGAGCCAATCTGGTGGGGCCTATTTGGCGCTGGCGGTACTTGGTTCGCGATGATCACACCAATCACGGTTCTAGTGTTAGGTATCTTAGTGCCAATGGGCATCATCGATGCGGACGCAATGAGCTACGAGCGTGTGTCTGAATTTGCCACCAGCATTATCGGTGCGCTATTCATCATCGGTACGCTAGCACTGCCAATGTGGCACGCAATGCACCGCCTTCACCACGGCATGCACGACCTTAAGTTCCACGTCGGCGTTGCAGGTAAAGTGGGCTGCTACTTCGTTGCAGGCCTAATCAGCGCACTGTCTATTATCTTCATTTTTATGATTTAACAGTTAAATAGAAAACGCCTAGGTTTGACCCTAGGCGTTTATTCTATGTTAGATGATAAGTCTATGCGTTACGGCTATTCAAACCCCACAAATCGCATCACACCCGAGAATATCTCAGCTTCTCCCTCTGCCGGCGCAGGGTTGCTCCAGGTTGGATCGCTCCAGAAGGATTTAGTCGTAATATACTCTCCATCTTGATCAACCTTATTCCAGGTGTCTTTGGCTCCTATAAATTCCTCTTCGGTTATGGTTAAGGTCACCTCACCATTCAAAATCACCCAATCGAACCCGAACAATCCCTCATCATCGTCAAAGTAGCCAGTACCGTTACTATGGAACACAACCTCTTCTTCAACTACAGCCATGACGGTGCCATTTATCTCCCAAAGATCGATGAGCTCCCAACGAGAACTTTCACTGCCATTATCTGTGAAATCAGACTCTATAAACTGAGCACCACCAACGGTACAGTTGGCGACTGCGCTGTCATAGTCCGAACGAGTGCCAAAGTCAGAGGGTTGGTCCGTAAAATCATCCCACGGTGAATCACCATCCTCACAGACCGTTACTGTTCCCTCGTAGGTAACATTTGTAAGCACCTCCTCTGAGCCATCCCTAGAGATAGTTAATTCATCATCAGTTTGTGATAAAAGTACCCATTGCTCGGTTGAGGTATCTTCATAAGTTATCATCATGGTATTAGCTGAAGTTTTCATCCAACTGTTCCCATAGGTCTCAGTGCCATCATTGCCGATATAGCTCATACTGCCGTTATCATGGAAAAAGAGGGTGTTACCATCGTACTCCATCAATACCAAGTTAGTCGGGTCAAACTGCAGAGCGTTTCTATCTTGTTGCACCACGGTATCTGCCCATATCCAACTTTCAGTCACACCGCCTAACGTTTCTTCCTCGAAGAACTTAATTGACCAAGTTTGCTCCATTGACTCTAATAACGCCCAGTAAGTCGTGAAGCTC
This sequence comes from Vibrio sp. 10N.261.51.A3, assembly GCF_041471965.1. Taxonomy (NCBI): domain Bacteria; kingdom Pseudomonadati; phylum Pseudomonadota; class Gammaproteobacteria; order Vibrionales; family Vibrionaceae; genus Vibrio; species Vibrio sp. 10N.261.51.A3. Next base: position 93,114 of record NZ_JBFRPK010000051.1, on the reverse strand, counting down.
TCCGATTCATCAGAATAGCTAACCTTAATAAAGCCATCTTCTATGGCCCAGTCATCGATATAGTCACCACCCTCACTCTTCAATACATGTACAGTACCATCAGCATTGAACAAGTAATCACGAGTATCTCCATTGCCTTTAACGCGTTGGAAGTTTAGACCCTCGACCATCTCACTGGTAATGTGAGTTCGACCGCCACAATCCGTGATCGCCGTTTCGTAGTCACTCATACTCGGGATAGGTTGCCCCTCAACAGGTTCTGCATCACCGATGTAGCACTCTTCAAGCACAATCGGACGATCTTGTTGAATAATAGTATCCATCCAGATATAGCTACTTGATTGACCGTCCACAACTTCGTTCTCATAGAACTTGATTGACCACGTATCATCCAACGAATCTAACAGTGCCCAGTAAGTCGTGAAGCTCTCCGATTCATCAGAATAGCTGATCTTAACCAAGCCATCTTCTATGACCCAATCGTCAGTATAGTTACCGCCCTCTCCCTTCAATACATGCACTGTGCCATCAGCATTGAACAAGTAGTCACGAGTATTTCCATTGCCTTTAACGCGTTGGAAGTTTAGACCCTCGACCATTTCGCTGGTAATGTGAGTTCGACCGCCACAATCCGTAATCGCAAGCTCATAGTCAGCCATGATTGGGCTTGACTGATCATCGCTATCACCCAAGTAGCAGGTAAATAGGTAATCGCTCAACACTACACCATCTTCTATAGACTGTGCGGCAATACCATTGAAAGCGTACATAGTATCGTCCGACGGTTCAGCACTTGGCGCCTCAATCTCACCTACCGTAAGTTCACCATTGTACATGCTAAAGATCATGGTAGGCGTATCCCCCTCTCCCATGTAGGGCATAGCCTCAACTGGTACGGTAAATTCGACGATATCTTCACCGTGTAATGTGTAACGTAAGTAATCCGCAGTAGCGACGCGACTTGCCGTTCCTGCGTCCCAATCAAAGAAGTAATAATGCGCCGTGCCATCACTCACTAACTCGATATCAAAGTCTAGATAGAGGCCAACAGAGGTAGTAAGATCTGTGGAAACCGACTCACCGACCGACTGCGACACAATAATGTCGTCCAGACTTGTAATAGAGCTACCATCCGTATCATAACCGACGTCAGAGAACCTCACGTACGGACTACCACCCTCCCATAGGAAGTACTGGTTTACGGCTGGAGAGAAGGTAAACATTACCGCTTGTGAGCCTTCAGCGAACCTCGCCTCTTCCATGAAGTCGAACCACTCAAAGTAGACTTCATACAATGCCATACCCGATAGGTTTACCACTTCTGATTCTACTGAATAATAGAAACTGGAATTGTCTTCTGGATAGGCAATAAGTTGCTCTCCAGAGAAGTCTATCGTATAACCTACCGGAGTTTGCCAGCCGTTTTCAGTGAGCTGTACGTCCCCCTCAGCTTCAAGTGGTAGCTGGATAAAGGATTGATCACCACGGTACTGTATGAGTTCCGTAAGGGTTAACGTATCACCGCCATAACTCAAGGTTTCTTTAAACAGAATATCTACGAACGATAGTTCGCTCCAATCGCTGAAGAATCCGTAAAGAGTCCCCTCTTGCTCCGCAAACTCTTGGGCGGTAATAGTCCACTTATTTGGGTCGGTTGGATAAAGGTCTTCACCGTCATAAACGCCGTCTTCATCTGAATCAGCATTATTCGGATCTAAACCTTCGGTTGCATTCTCATGGTTATCGCCTAAACCATCACTATCAGAATCCGCCCACTCTAATGAGTCATAAGGGAAGGCATCGCTATTGTCGCCAACATAGTCACCATCACTATCATCCCATTCATTTGGATCATTAGGGAAAGCATCCTCGTAGTCTTTAAAGCCATCGTCGTCACTATCTTGGTTTAGAACCTGTGTAAGATAGTCTTGAGCTGCTGTCTCGTTTAAGAAGAACATTCCTAGGCTATTGTTCCAACTAAAGTCTCCTTCTGTTAGATCCATGCCCCATGTATCTATGCCCCTACGATAGTAGGCATCGTACCAAGACCAAGGATTATCGACGACCGGAACCATAAGCACCATATCAACATCATTCACTCCGGTAAACGAACCAGGAACCACACCACTATCACCAAGATCCAGTGTAACCAGTGTTGGAATACCAGTATCAGTGAACAGATAGTCTTGTGTTACGACGTGCCATTGAATTGGCCCATTGTCATCGTATTGGAAACTGCTTGTAGGTAACAGCGTAGCGTATCGGCTCAGGCCTGGAATGATTTGGTCATCAATAAGCTCCAACTCTGTGCCAGCAACACGGGCATCCTCTACCTGTTGTGGTAGATCCACAACCGCTTGTGTTCCCCACTCATCAAATGAGGTAGCAACCCAAAGGCCATTAGATTGTTTCTGGTAAACGCGATAGGCCTGTCCGACGTTATCTGTGTCAGTCGTAAATGAATAATCAGTTAATGGGTAGTGCTGCCACTCTATGTGTTTATTTTCTTCCACATCACTAACAGAGCGAGAGACGGCATTCCACTCTTGGAATAAGGTATTGATTGGATCACCATCGACAATGAGTAATGTGTTCGTTTCCTCGTCTAGAACCGAACGCTCTCCACTTTCAAGAACATCACCATTAATCAGTACCTCTTTGCGGTAGTAATTCCAGTACGCTGTAAGATCGTCCCATTTGCCATCATTAAAGTTAAAGTCTGCGTACTCATGGAATTCACCATCTTGTGGGTTTGCCCATATTGGTGTCGAATATTCGTAGACATAGCTACCATCAGGGATATTATTAAATCGAAGTTCAACATTGATGTAACCGTCTGCACCCCAGTCCTGCTTAGACTCCACGAAACTCTGCACGTAATCCTGCGTTACAGTGGTTAAAGTCTGAGCCCATTGAGCTTGATGGGTTTGAACATCGTCGATATCAAAGCCATTTACCGTGTATTCGGTTAACGTTTCGACCGCTTGAACGCCCTCTGCGACGTCCTCAAATTCCACTGATACACTATGTATTGTATCTATTTGAGATAAGTCATTTGGGTGAACTCTAGATGTTAAGGCTACGCCTTGTTCATAGACACGACCATTACCGCCGAAACCGCCCTCAAGAGATGCATCACCCTCATCGATATAGCGCCAATACGTCTCGCTTGTTTCGGTTCTAGTACCAATTTCAAGAGACATGCCTTCGTAACGTGCAGTACCATCGAGGTTATAGTCGTACGCAAAGGTCTGGATACGAGTAAAGTCATCATTTAACAGGTGATCGACACTTTGTGTCGTGCCATATACCACGTCATCAGCAGTGATATATTGAGTAGTTATGGTGGTAACAATCTCTCCGCTATTCAGTGTCTCAACCATTTCTTCGACCTCAATATCCAGTGTAATGATATCGCGATCTGTTATGTTTAAAACTGCTACATCAGTTGCACTAACATTGGCCACAACATCAGCAATTGACTTATTTCCATCCTCTGGATGAACATCGGCATTATTACCAACGCCATCACCGTCCACATCGACCCATTCGGTCGCATCGGTTGGGAATTCATCAACATCATTGTTGTAACTGTCGTTATCCGTATCGTTTGGATACGGGTCATCCTCGTTATCGCCTAAGCCATCATCATCCGTATCTGCCCATTCGGTCGCATCGGTTGGGAATTCATCGGCATTATTACCAACGCCATCACCGTCCGTATCTAAGGACTCGTTGGGATCCGATGGGAATTTATCGGCATTATTACCAACACCATCACCGTCCGTATCTGCCCATTCGGTTGGGTCATTATCAAATACATCTTGATTGTCACCATAGCCATCAGAGTCATTATCAGCCCACTCAGTTGGATCTTGTGGGAAGACATCATCAATACTGTCTACCCCATCCGAATCATGGTCACCAGCACGAGAACGATCCGTTGGAAACGCATCATTGGCATCAGGGTAGATGTCATCTTCTCCGTCCACCGTATCATCATTTAGGTCGGCATTATTACCGATCTCATCACCATCGGAGTCCAGACTTTCATCGGGATCATTCGGAAAGTCATCTAAGTCATTGGGGACGCCGTCATCATCTGTGTCATTAGAAAAATCGACACCCTCTGTCGCACCACCAACATTATCAAATGTCTTATCGCTATCACCTGCAACTTCTTCAATTTTCTTTTTGATTTCATTATTCACAGATGCAGTCACAGAGATAAACTTAGTCCCTTTATCTTCACTTTCAGCAACTTCTTGCAACTCTTGAGGAGATGAAGGCAAAACATTTGAATCAACCAAGTTTTCAGCGGCATAAGCGGCAGCCTCAACACCTGACTCAACAAAATCACCTAAGATTTCATCTTCATCTAAGCCTAGCTGATCAGCGACTTGCTGAATGGCAGCTTGCTTTGCTGCTTCAACCGCAGCAGCATCGTCAGAATCTGTAGTGTTTTGCTCGATCAATACGTGAACTAGCGTACTCAAAGGGGTGACATCTTTTTCACCTGGAGGGGCTGACATAATATAGTCGTCAGACACCGTAACATCAGGTTCATCTTCATCAATCGTCTGCCCGGAGATCGCTTGCACAACGACAGGGTACTGTTCAGGGTTGTCGACATCGGTGACGTCTAAATCTGCAACTCCGCCATCACCAGAAATAGCATTAGGCTCACCGTCGTCTAAGACGTAGTTACCGTTAAGGTCTAACCAAATTCGAGCATGACGTAAATAACCATCAATTGCAGTCACACTGTATTTAGTCGTTTCAGCTGGGGAGCTGGGAGTCGAGGGAGTCTCACTCGGAGTCGTGGTTGACACGGTTGTATCATCGTCATCACATCCTGAAAGCCCGACGATACTAACCAAACCAAGAGCCAACGTAATTGCATTAAGTCTCATATTAATATCCACATAGTTGCTTAATAACATCGCGTATAAAGCTAGTAGACTCTACTCATTCTAACAATATTGTAATCAGCTTCCCTTCCCACCACACACATTCACAAAATCAATACTAAACAGCCACATATTGTATTGAGATATTTTTGTTGCGATATATAAACGCCAAAAACACCTTGTAAATCTATAAGTTAGATAAAATTTTTGATTTTCATCCAGAATACAACCAAAATATGATGCTGGTCACACAATGTAACCTTGTGACCATTGTGAATCGCATCTGGCTTACTCACTCTTGATTTTCAAGCTCTTCGTATCCCGAATCTCGTTTACGCGTGTCTGCTCTTCTGCTTTTCCCCGATCTCCAGATACAAAAAAGGCCGCCTAAGCGACCTTTTTCAGATACTTGAAGTCAATTACTTCACACGACCAACGTATTCGCCAGTACGAGTATCAACTTTAACAACTTCACCGATAGCGATGAATAGAGGTACGCGAACTACCGCGCCAGTTGCTAGAGTTGCAGGCTTACCGCCAGTACCTTGTGTGTCGCCTTTAAGGCCAGGATCGGTTTCTGTTACTGCGATCTCAACAAAGTTTGGTGGAGTTACTGTGATAGGGTTATCATTCCACAACGTTAGAGTACATACGTCGTTTTCAACTAACCATTTAGAAGTCTCGCCTACTGCTTTTGCATCAGCAGCGATTTGCTCGAATGTTTCGTTGTTCATGAAGTGGTAGAATTCGCCATCGCTGTATAGGTAGCCTAGTTCAACGTCTACAACGTCCGCTAGTTCTACTGTATCGCCTGACTTAAATGTTTTCTCTAACACTTTGCCTGACAGCAGTTTACGAAGTTTAACACGGTTAAACGCTTGGCCTTTACCTGGCTTAACGTATTCATTTTCGATAATTGAGCAAGGCTCGTTATCCATCATGAATTTTAAACCGCCTTTGAATTCATTGGTGCTTACTGACGCCATGATTTTCTCTTCCACATCTTTGAGTTAATTTCAATGCCGCATATCATAACCCGAAAAGTCGAATCTGTTGAGCAAAACTGGCTCAAACAACTATCGAATGCGATCTCTGACCCGACAAAACTGCTTGAGGCATTGGAAATAGACCCAACACCGTGGCAAGCAGGCTTCGCTGCTCGTGAGTTATTTGCACTTCGGATACCTCTTAGCTTTGTCGAACGAATGGAAAAAGGCAACCCACACGATCCATTGCTACGACAAATTTTACCGCTAAGCGAAGAGTTTGAGGTACACCAAGGCTATTCCGCTGATCCACTGGAAGAGCAAGACAACGCCATTCCTGGGCTACTGCACAAATACAAGAACCGTGCACTGATGATTGTGAAAGGCGGTTGTGCGATTAACTGCCGCTACTGCTTCCGTCGTCACTTCCCTTACCAAGATAACAAGGGCTCGAAGTGGGTTTGGCAAACCAGTCTCGACTATGTGGCGGCTCACCCAGAGATCAACGAAGTTATCTTGTCGGGTGGCGATCCACTGATGGCAAAAGACAGCGAACTAGAGTGGCTAATTCATGCTATCGCACAAATTCCACATGTGAAAACAGTTCGAATTCATAGCCGATTACCGGTTGTGATTCCCGCTCGAGTAACGGATGAACTATGCCAATTGTTAGCTCAAACTCGCCTTAATGTGGTGATGGTGAGCCATATTAACCATGCCAACGAAATTAACTTAGAGCTCAAACAAGCTTTCCACAAGCTTAAGTTAAGTGGTGCTACTCTGCTCAACCAAGGCGTGATGCTTAAAGGCGTAAACAACAGCGCTAACTCATTGAAAGAATTAAGCGAAAAGCTATTCGACGCCGGTATTTTACCTTACTATATGCATGTACTTGATAAGGTTCAGGGCGCAGCGCACTTCTATATTTCAGATGAAGAGGCGAAGCATCACTTTAAAGGATTAATCTCTGAGGTTTCTGGCTACCTAGTACCTAAGTTAACCCGTGAAATTGGCGGACGCAGCAGCAAGACACCGCTCGACCTACACATTGAATAGAGAAGTTGTATCAATGAAACACAATACCTCAGTTGCTCCACCAGCAACCACATCTCAACCAGCGCTTAGGTTCAGCTCAAGAGGTTTCACCATCATCGAGCTGGTCGTGGTGATCGTGATTCTAGGTATTGTGTCGGTCACTGCAGCTTCTAAGTTCCTCAACCTTCAAAGCGATGCTCGTATCTCGACATTAAACGGCCTTAAAGGCGGAATGGAGGGCGCAAGTGCTATGCTTTATGGTAAGACATCAGCATTGGGCTTAGATAAAGCAGCTAGCGCATCGATTAATGTTGAGGGTGACAATATCTCAGTGGTCTATGGTTATCCTGCAGCGATGAACGATCAAACTTGGTCACAGCTCATCGAATCAACCTTTCTAGATGCTGTTTGGGATACGGGTCGAGCTGACTGGTTCTTTACCAACACAGATGCGAATGATGGCATTATTCTTTATGCGCCTTCTAGCCGAAAAAAACAGGCTGATAACTGCTACCTTGAGTACCAAGAAGCGACAGAGACCACGACACCAGCCTTCACCTTAACAACAAGCGGCTGCTAGGTTTTAAGTAATCTTTATCAATCGTTAAGACAAAAAGTTTTTGTTCGATCGTCCGGTCTATTATTAGCATACTCGGCTCTATTCTAAATTTTTAGGAGGGGTGATATGTCACAATTTATAGAACAAACTCTCAACCTTGCCCCCTTTAGCTGGGCAGGCCTCGCTGCATGCATGCTGTGTGGTTCTTTAATCGGAATCGAAAGGCAAACACGCGGTAAACCCGTCGGAATCCGAACGTCGATTCTGATCATCAGTGGTACCTATTTCTTCCTCACCATGGCGATCAGCCTATCCCCCAACACACTCGATCAAGCTCGTGTGCTTGGTCAGATAATTACGGGTGTTGGATTTCTTGGGGCTGGTGTAATGATGACACTGGATGGCAAGATTCATGGCGTGACTTCAGCCGCAATTATCTGGGTACTCGCAGCATTAGGTATGATGATCGCACTAGGGCATCTTTCCCAATCGGTCATCATCACGCTAATGGCGCTGGTTATCCTACTTGGTGTCGACAAAGTGGAAAATAGCTTCCAGAGCCTACGCCGTGGTGTGCATCAGAAGTGGATGAGAAAAGGCCGCGTGAAGAAGTAACCTCAACCTGAAACAGACATTAAAAAGGCCTAGTCACACGACTAGGTCTTTGTGTATCCAACTAATTAATACACCTGAATACACACCTGGTTCTTACCTGCAGCCTTGGCCTTATAAAGCTGCTCATCAGACGAACGAATGCTCTGGTTCTCCCACAAGTGCCCGACACTGTCGAACTTATACAAAGAGTAAAGCGTCGCGCCACCAGACACTGAGATACTAATCTTGTCACCCGTAGGGCATCGATAACTCTGTAGGCTAATGTCGTTTTGAATTCGCTCAAAGATCGATGAAAGCAACTCAGACGATTCACCCGTAATCGCGACAACAAACTCTTCGCCACCAAATCGAGCCACGATATCTTGCTGTCTAACGCTGTTCAGCATCAACCGAGCAACATGGCAAATCACCTCGTCCCCCACTTTATGGCCATACTGATCATTAACCACTTTAAAATCATCGATATCAAACACACCAACACCAATAATCGGCTGCTCATCCTGAGCCAGTAATCGAGCTTCAAAACCACGTCGATTCAGCAAGCCCGTTAATGGGTCGCGCATTGCTAGCTCATTTAAACGCTGGTGCTCTTGTCTTGTATAGAAGCGCCATAGCCATAAAACCGAGAGCAGATACAAAACCAACAGTATCGAAAGCTGAATCTTCTCCATTTCCAAGATATGCAGAAAGTGCTCGCTCTTATCTTCTTCAATACTCAGATATAGCTGGGTGTTAATGTCATCAACATACAGAGGCTTGGAATACGTAAAATCCATAAACCCGTATTTGTTTGCGCCTCGAGTACTGGTGACTTTATAGCCATGGGTAGGGTTCGATACTAGGTTCGAGACATAGCCATCGACACCCAACACCCCTTTAAACTCACCATTAACGTAGATTCCTTTGGTTAAGGTCACCACTTTCTGACCTGTCAGGTAGTCATCATATTGGCCGGTATACACCACTTGGTCTTGCCCTTGAGCTAAGCCAAAGCGAATCGTGTTCACCCAATAAGGCCTGCTATTCACAACCGAATCAAAGGTGTCGCCCTTAATGTAACTGGCAAAATCAGAAGGCGAAGAGATAATGAATTTCTCTTTTGAAATGAAATAAATCGCAGAGATAGTATCAATGGTATTGGCAAAATAAGCCATGGTCGGCGCGATGAACAGGCGCTTGCCCGCTTCGGTATAAAGTTCCGATTCCGGGTTGCACATCTCGCGAGGGCCAGAGAACATAAAATCAAAACGAGGGGCATGTTGCTCCTCACTGGTGAAGTAACACGTCTCACCCTCGATCTTTTTGTCATGCGAGAATACGTAGGTATCCCCATGCAGTGGATAAAGCGCAGTGATGTTGTACTCAAGCGCATTTATGATCTGTGTGAGCTCCGCTAAAGAGCGTGTTACGCCTTGGTTTTCCATTCCATACTGTTTATCTGATTCTTCCGCTGAATCAACGAGCAACAAGCTCAAAACTACTAAAAAACTGGCGGTCAGGCCTAAGAAAGCCTTTTTAAAATCGACGGTATGGTGGTTAATCAAAGCATATAAATCATCATTAGGGATTTATCGCACATTGTACTCATAAGTAAAAATACTGCAATAGAAAATATAAAACAATATGCTTATCTATTTTGGAGGGGCGTTTGGATATCTATAAGAAAATGTTGAGTTGCAATAACGCCTAAGTCAGATGCACTTAGGCGCTATGAATCACTATAGTAACACTAAGCCTTACTTAGCAAAGTTTACAATCGGGAAGCACGGGAAGAAACCGTTGTCAGCACAGTTGATCAGACCAACTTGTACGCCTTCGATTTTGTTGGTTTTGTTGAAGATACCAACCTGAACCGTAGACACTTCTGAAAGGTTCGCAGCGCCAACATCAACCATAGTGTTACCTTCTGAGTAGTTGACGAAACTCACGTTCGCGCCTTTCACATCATTAGTAATGTTCACAGCACCAAGGTTAACACCCGTTGTTTTACCCGTGTTCCAGTTGAAGAAACCTAGAGATGCACCGGTCATTTCTTGGTTCACTTTTGATGCACCCAAAATACCCAGGTTCACACCTGTGGTCGTTTGCGTCTCAGACATACCAACAACAGCAAGATCAAGACCTTTAAGGTCGTTCACTTGTCCGTGAAGTAAAGCCAAGCGCACACCGCCAACAGCATCTGAGTCAGGTGCGTTGAAGCCATTGATCGTTGAAAACATAACAGGCGAAGAGGCAAATGCCGCCGGTGCCATTACTGCTGCAGACACAGCAAGTACTGAAAGTAGTTTTTTCATTGGGGAGTCTCCACTGACTTATTGTTAACTTGATTAATCCATTTTTAATCAAGCATTTATTGTCCTTTATTCAACAGCTACCCATGTTAAATCAATGTAATAACTGTACTGTTGAATATAAGCCGCTAAATCATAAAGAGCAATGGTTAAGAGCAGATGCGGGATTCGAGTGAACGAGATGCGAAAAGCAAAAAAAACAGAGACCGAAACCTCCGCTCTAACGCTTATTATTCCAAACAAAAATCTAGGCGAGAAAATCAACATGTTTCACAAGCTTATAATAGCCCACACACTTATTGCCGCATCTAAAGCGATGTCATCCTAAAAAATTTATTGATAAAAGCTCAACAGACCTCAGGTATTCAAAAACTAATGTTCGTAAAATTCTGAAAATAAACTAAATTCTAATATAGGAATAGAACGATATGAAACAGTGGGAATAGCATGGTTAAGGAACCTACGAATAAACAGACCATTAAAGCAATTATTTCGCGTGGTTTTTTGGCTATCGTGTTATTTTTAGGCCTCTATATCTATGTTAGCCATGCTCTGAAGAACAAAGAGCAGGACATGATTAATCTCCAGCTCAGTCTTTCTGAAGCTTATAGCGTTATGCTCTCTGTCAGACGACAAGAGCAGCAGTTTGTTTCCACAAGGCAACCAGAGATTCAAGAACAACTCAATATAAAGCGAAGTCAGCTGATCGAAAAGCTGGCTGAGATCGATGGGAAAATCGTACGAAGCGACCTCAATATTTCTTTTAATTATGCCAAAGTTGTCGAGTATCTCGACGAGTACCACACCGCCTTTACATTATTAGCCCTTGAGTTAGTCAGCATACATGGCAAGAGGGACCAAATTGGGCTCATTGAGAAACTAAAAAATGCAGCGTTGACACTTGAGCGCTTCGTACATGAATCCAATAATGTGCAGCTTGAAGAATTGACTTTAGAAACACAAGATCTCATGTATCAGTTCTTTACCGATTTTGATCAGACAACATTAGATAAGATTGTCGATTCATTGTTCAAAATCCAAGATGAAATAGAACAGAATTCCCGAACGATCAGTGCATTAGCTTCGTTTAATAATTTTAAACGCCACTTTTGGCGATTGCAGCGAGGGTTAAAGAGTGTCGGGTACAGCTCTGATAGCGGCCTCAAAGGAGAACTCACCAGCAGTATTTATCATGTTGAAGATGAGCTCAACTTACTTTTCACCGAAACACCCAAGCAGATCGCAGAGAGCCTGACGCAGATAAAGTCGTACAGCTACTTATCGACAGCCGCATTAGGAGGGGTGACGTTACTGGTGCTGCTTTATGTTGTGTGGCGTGCCAGTCAACTTGAAACTCAATTGATTGTTTCACAAGAGAAAGCACGACAAGCAAACCGTGCAAAAAGTGCCTTTCTTGCCAATATGTCTCATGAGATACGGACACCGCTTAATGGCGTGATTGGTATGTCAGAAATACTGGCAGAAACCAAACTATCCGCAGAACAGAAAGACTGCCTTGGGACTATCTATACCTCTTCTCAAACCTTACTTATGTTGATCAACGATGTTCTCGATCTGTCCAAAATTGAATCGGGTAAACTGGAAATTAATCCACATACGACAGACTTAAGAGAGCTGCTGTTTGATAGCGTGACTCTGATTTCTTCTAAAGCTTATCAAAAGCAGATTAAGTTGGAAGTTGAAATTGATGGCGAGCTCCCAGAGTACATTCATGTTGATGGGAATAAAATTCGCCAAGTGTTGATGAATTTAGCCTCAAATGCGATCAAATTTACAGAACAAGGCTCTATCGTATTCACCGCTAAACGGCTTCCATCATTGGAAACAGAGTGTGTGGTCGAGTTTTCTGTTCGAGATACGGGTATTGGTATCGCAGCAGACCAACAAGAGCACATTTTCAAAGCGTTTTGCCAAGAAGATACCAACATCACCTCCAATATTGCGGGGACCGGATTAGGGCTTAGTATTTCGTCACGTATGGTGGAAATGATGGGAGGCTCGATAAACGTTGAGTCAGAGAAAGACGTGGGCAGTTGCTTTCATTTCCAATTAACCGTAGTGCCATCAGATCATTCTGAACATAAAAATCGTAAACAAACCGTTGTCTATTATTCAGATGCGCCATCGAAACTTTTACTCGATGACTTGTTCCGCCTTGGTTACTCACCACAACTAAAATCAATCGAAACAAACTTGGCGGCAACTGACCTCCCAGAGATCGCTTTGATGGAAGATATTAACCAAGCCAAAACACTGCATCGCTTAGCACCAGAGGTGAAAATCATCATAGTGAAAGATAATCTTAGTGATCCTATGAGTGAGTGTCATTTTATCTCAGGCTATGTGACTCTTCCTATGCTCGGTTCCCGCTTAAGTAGCATGTTGAACTCCGTGCTTGAAAGGTCACAGCCACAACCCCCTCAACATCAACCTGAGCCGATAGAAGCGACTGTACGTCAAAAAGTCCTCGTAGTTGAAGATAACCGCGTAAACCAGAAGGTGGTATGTATCAATTTAGATAAGTTAGGGATTGAATATTGGGTTGCCAATGATGGACAAGAAGCGATTGATTTATATAAAGAGCATCATCAAGACATCGGCCTTATCTTGATGGACTGCATGATGCCGAATGTAGATGGCTTTGAGGCAACAGAGCGAATCAGGCGCTATGAAGAAAATCTGCAACTTCAGGCAACACATATCCTCGCTTTAACGGCATCCGTGCTCGATGATGATATTAAACATTGCTTCGAGTGTGGAATGAACGATTATCTTCCAAAACCATTTAAGCGTGACATGATGCTGCAAAAAATTGATGAACAACAGTTTACGCACAAGGCAGGCTGACCAAGGAGCTTTGGAAAAAAGAGTGATGGTGAAGCTGAGATACAGATACGGGATGCGAATAAATAAGACTTTAAGAGCAAAAAAAACGGAGACCGAAGTCTCCGTTTTCTAAAGCTTATGTGTGACTTTCTCTGCTATAGAGAAAGGGGGATGATTACATCATGCCACCCATACCACCCATACCGCCCATGCCACCCATATCAGGCATTGCAGGGCCAGAATCTTGTGGCTTATCAGTGATCATCGCTTCTGTTGTGATCATAAGACCAGCAACTGACGCTGCGAACTGAAGTGCAGAGCGAGTTACCTTAGTTGGATCTAGGATACCCATTGCAATCATGTCGCCGTATTCGCCAGTCGCCGCGTTGTAACCGTAGTTACCTTCGCCAGCACGAACGTTGTTAGCAACAACAGATTCTTCATCACCTGCGTTCTTCGTGATTTGACGGATAGGCGCTTCCATTGCACGTAGTGCAACACGGATACCGACGTTTTGCTCTTCGTTGTCACCTTCAAGGCCAGCAACTTTAGATGCAGCGCGGATAAGTGCAACACCACCACCAGCAACCACACCCTCTTCAACGGCAGCGCGAGTTGCGTGAAGTGCATCTTCAACGCGGTCTTTCTTCTCTTTCATCTCAACTTCAGTTGCAGCGCCTACTTTGATTACTGCAACACCGCCAGCTAGCTTAGCTACGCGCTCTTGAAGTTTCTCTTTGTCGTAGTCAGACGTTGCATCTTCGATTTGTTGACGGATTTGAGAAACACGACCTTGGATCATTGTTTCTTCGCCCGCGCCATCGATGATGGTTGAGTTTTCTTTAGTGATAGTTACACGCTTAGCTTGACCTAGGTCTTCTAGCGTTACTTTCTCTAGGTCTAGGCCGATCTCTTCAGAGATAACCGTACCGCCAGTTAGGATAGCGATGTCTTGCAGCATAGACTTACGACGGTCACCGAAACCAGGCGCTTTAACAGCAGCCACTTTAACGATGCCACGCATGTTGTTCACAACTAGAGTTGCAAGCGCTTCGCCTTCTACATCTTCAGCGATGATAAGAAGTGGACGAGATGCCTTAGCAACTGCTTCTAGAGTCGGAAGAAGTTCACGGATGTTCGAAACTTTCTTGTCGATAAGAAGAATGAATGGGCTTTCTAGATCAACAGAACCCGCTTCTTGGTTGTTGATGAAGTAAGGAGATAGGTAACCACGGTCGAACTGCATACCTTCAACTACGTCTAGCTCGTCTTGTAGAGCCTGACCTTCTTCAACCGTGATTACGCCATCACGACCTACTTTTTCCATCGCTTCAGCAATGATGTTACCTACTGTCGAATCAGAGTTCGCAGAGATAGTACCTACTTGCGCGATAGCTTTTGTATCTGCACATGGAACAGAAAGGCCTTTTAGCTCTTCAACTGCAGCGATAACTGCTTTGTCGATACCGCGCTTAAGATCCATTGGATTCATGCCAGCAGCAACGGCTTTTAAGCCTTCAGTGATGATTGCTTGAGCAAGAACTGTTGCTGTAGTCGTACCGTCGCCCGCCGCGTCATTCGCTTGCGAAGCCACTTCTTTAACCATTTGCGCGCCCATGTTTTGGAACTTGTCTTCAAGTTCGATTTCACGTGCAACTGAAACACCATCTTTAGTGATCGTTGGTGCGCCAAATGATTTGTCTAAAACAACGTTACGGCCTTTAGGACCTAGTGTTACTTTTACTGCGTCAGCCAGAACGTTTACACCTTCTAGCATTTTAATACGTGCGTCATTACCAAATTTAACGTCTTTAGCAGCCATCTTAATTTCCTTTCAAATTCTTTGTTTCGGGGCGTCTCAGCGTTATCGCGTCATTCTGAACAGTGAGGGACGAACGTGATTCAGAATCTACTCAAATCGCACTCTGTTTAGATTCCAGATAATTCGTTCCTCATTTCTGGAATGACGATATGAATCATCCAATACTGGCTCTGATAACTTTTACTGAGAGTTAAATGAAAAATAGATTACTCGACGATCGCCATGATGTCGTTTTCAGACATAATCAGAACTTCTTTGCCGTCGATTTTTTCAGTTTTCGTGCCGTAACCTTCAGCAAAGATAACGGTATCGCCAACTTTTACGTCCAACGGTTGCACTGAACCGTTTTCTAGAATGCGGCCTTTGCCGACAGCTAGAATGATACCGCGAGTCGATTTTTCTGCGGCAGAACCAGTTAGAACGATGCCACCAGCAGATTTAGATTCAACTTCTTGGCGCTCAACGATAACTCGGTCATGTAGAGGACGGATATTCATCGGTCTTATCTCCTGATAATTTCCATTTAAATTTTGATAGTTGCCACGATTAGCGTGGGTCAAACAATATGTTGGGGGCGATGTGAAAGATCCCAAGGGGGGAACGAAAAAATTGTGAGCTAAAGTGCAGATTCTCACCCCTCATCTTTCCCTGCTTTTCGTTTACTCGTATCCCGCATCTGTTTATCCTACGCTTTTGGTTTCTATCGGCGTTTTGCATGCAAGATAAGCACGGGCTATTAACTGCCCCAATTGAGAGTACATTGCGTACCATGACCATACCGACCATATTCGGTATGGTGGCGATCTTGATGTTTAACTTGGTCGATACCTTCTTTATCTCACTGCTCGGCACACAAGCACTTGCAGCAGTGAGTTTTACCTTTCCAGTCACCTTTGCCATCAACTGCATCACCATGGGGATTGGTATTGGCTTATCGACATGTATCGGTCGATTGCTTGGCCAAGGCAGCGCACAAAATGCAGCACGCTTTACCTGCCATGGATTATTACTCGCGCTACTTCTGGTCTGCTGCGCTTCCGCTGTTGGCATTATCTCACTCGACCCCTTATTTACTTTATTGGGTGCCGAAGCGGAGTTACTGCCTCTGATCTCTGAGTACATGCTGATCTGGTATATCACCATTCCCCTATTAGTGATCCCAATGGCAGGCAACAGCGCTATTCGTGCCAGTGGCGATACCAAAACGCCTGCTAAAATCATGATGCTGGCAGGGTTAATCAACGGCGTTCTCGACCCTTTGCTTATTTTTGGATACGGCCCCTTCCCTGAACTAGGGATTCAAGGTGCTGCAATTGCAAGTGGTTTCAGTTGGTTTGGCGCTTTGTGTTGCTCGCTGTACATCTTGATTAAACGAGAAAAGCTTCTGGCTTTACCGAATATCAAAAACATCCTTAGCGATTGGTATCAAATACTGACTATCGGCACTCCTGCGGCACTGTCCAATGCGCTCAATCCATTAGCGGGTGCCATCATAATGATGATGTTGGCCAAACAGGGAACCGAAGCCGTTGCTGCTTATGGTGCTGCTCAGCGTATTGAATCCATTCTTATCATTGTGTTGATGTCTCTGACTTCAGCCCTTACGCCTTTCATGGCGCAGAACTTTGGCGCAAACAACTCTCAACGCAGCTTTAAGGCATTGTTTCTCAGTATGCGTTTTGCTGTGATGTTCCAAGGTTTGATTTTCTTAATGATGGTGCCGTTGAGCATCCCCTTAGCTGCCCTGTTCTCTCAAGAAGAATCCGTACGAGGCATTTTGTGGCATTACTTGTTGGTCGTCCCCTTTAGCTATGGATTCCAAGGTATTGTGATGATGCTGATCAGTGGAATGAATGCCATGCATCAACCACTCAAAGCCTTTCAATGGAGCTTCATGCGTTTGTTTGTGTTTACCTTGCCCTTTGCGTGGATAGGCAGCCAAATTGATGGTGTCGAAGGGTTGTTTATTGGTTTAGCCTTGGGGAACATCATGGGTGGTATTTCAGGGTATTGCTTTGCACTTCGTGTGAGGGCTAAAGCAGATGCGGGATACGAAGAGGGATAGTACAAACCAAAAACTGAAAGACAAACGCTGACTACGCAGCGCTTAGTCCATCTTCGTTATATTTATGTCGCTAGAGCAAAGTTGATCGTATTTACCTTCGCTAGATTAACGTTCTGTTTTGCTTGCCACAGATCATAGTGATCCTGCATTGTTAACCAACTCTCCGGGGTTCTACCCAGTGACTTAGAAAGACGTAAAGCCATTTCAGGAGAAACTGCACTTTGGCCTTTAAGAACACGATTCAGCGTAGAAGGGGATACATCAAGCTGCTTTGCAACAAAACGACAGCTATAACCAAACGGTTCCATATATAGGTCATAAATAAACTCACCTGGGTGAGGAGGGTTGTGCATACTCATTAGTGATAATCCTCATAATTTAAAATATAGGCATTACCATCAATAAATTCGAAAGTAATACGCCAATTACCATTTACTGTGATTGACCAAATACCATCTCTATCCCCTTTTAATGGGTGAAGCTTAAAGCCAGGTAGATCAACATCATCAATAATGGTTGCAGTATCTATAGCTGCCAACTGCATCCTAAGCTTATGCTCATGCTCATGCTCATGCTCATGCTTAGCTTGAATACCGGCTTTACTGCCAGTCTCAAAAAACTTTTTGAGACCTTTATGCTTGAATGTTTTAATCATACAGAGAGTGTAGCGTGTTGCGCATCATGAATCAAATTTCAAGCAGCTTAAGAGCAGATGCGAGATTCGGGTAAACGGGATGCGAAGAGCCTCAAAAACAGATACGAGATTCGAAGAGCTTGAGAGCAGAAAAAGACTAAAAGAAGGAAGATGACATGGAAGACACCACTTACAAAATGCTTTATGACGCACCAATTGGCAAGATGATCATTGTGAGCAATGGTGTGTCGCTTATTGAAATTGACCATGTAAATCACGAAGAGCTAATGACTAGCAATCCAGATGACCTTTGCCAACTGGCAGCGAAACAGTTAGATGAGTACTTCGCAGGTCAACGAATAGAATTCGATTTGCCATTAAGAGCGATAAAAGGCACTGAGTTTCAAAAAGTAGCTTGGCAGGCTTTAACAACCATTCCTTATGGCGAAACCATCAGTTACGGTGAACAAGCAAAGAGAATGGACAACCCAAAAGCAGTAAGAGCTGTGGGTGGTGCAAATGGCAAGAACCCATTTAGTATTGTTGTACCTTGCCATCGAGTCATCGGCGCAAATGGCACATTAACCGGCTACACCGGCGGCATGAACCGCAAAGAGTGGTTACTGGATTTTGAGCGTTCGGTTGTAGATAGAACGCAATAAGCCTTACCTCGCTAGATCAATAATATAAAGTTTCACCATCAAGAAGCGCCATTATCACCAGACAACATATAGTCTATATTTAAAATTTCATACAAAGAGGTGATGGTAATGTCCACTGATACGATTGAATCTTATGAAGATCGAAAGCGTAGAGATGGAGCTATAGCGCTAATGAAACTATTATCGTTTTCTATTGATGATAAAAAACATGGCCGAGTCAATTCAGGTACTCAGATTCGAGATAAACTGGCAAAACGTAAACAATCGGTTCAAGAATCAACATCACCGTTACGCTGATAATAATACGTTCGGTTACTTTAGTTTAATCCCATAAGTGTCAATATGGGCAAGTAACTCGCTTGATGTAATTCTATGCTTAACGAGCAAGTCAACCTTGAATGGAAGCGACGACTGTTCTAAACGATCTTGCAAGCCTGCGACGACACTTAACGAAATCCCATGCCCCTCGATAACAATATCGATGTCGGAGTTATCTTTATAAGTTCCAAGGGCTCTAGAACCGAATACCCAGGCATGAATGACTGCGGCATGACTCAAAACAATATCTTCAATCAACTGATACTGATGAGGCTTAAGGCCGACCGAGTCTGGTTTACCCAAATAACTATCGATCACATTTAACCTCTTGTTCGCATTGACCCTCTTGATCACATTTAAGCTTTAAATAGAGTGTGACTTGCCCTATCACTGGTGAAAATGACTCTAAGATCAGTGACTGAGCTTCAAGGACATTTTCCTCATCATAGGTGTGGGACAATAAATTTCGTTTTATGAGTGCTTCAAGCATAATCTCACACTGCTCCGAAGACAGGTGCTTAGCTTCTAAGGCCGTACGAAAAACGCTCCTCGGCGAAGCCACATCAAACCCTTCAAACTCAAGTAAGTCTTTAAGGGTCTTCCATGTCAGTTCGAAAGAAAATTCAAAAGTTTGTACTAACCCAGCGAGCTCTAACTCATTGTAGCTATCTTGTGAGCACGCTCTCTCAAGCCTTTGCTGCGCTTTCATTAAGTTTTGCAGTCGTTGCTTCCAACGGTCTGGGTTTGAGTTCATATAAACAGCCTAAATATAAGGTAAAAGACAAGTATAGTATGAGCCTTAAGCTACCTAATCATTCAAGAAATGTCACTCTTTCGATATTCATCAAGGCCGTTCTTTTCGTCTTTTATTTAAGGTCGTGCCCTTCTGTTCCCCTCTGCATATTTCTCTCACCCAATTCCTGCCCTTAAGCTCTTCGTATCCCGTTTACTCGCATCCCGCATCTATACTCAAATTCCAGATACAAAAAAACGGCCACACTCACGCGTAGCCGTTCTAGTATTCGATGAAAGTTAAGTGATTACTTAACGATCACATCGCCTGACATCTCAGCAGGGATTGCGATACCAGACAAAGAAAGCATCGTTGGTGCAAGGTCAGACAGCTTACCGCCCTCTTTGAACTCAACGTCTTTGTTACCTACGTAGATAAGTGGCACTGGTAGGTTAGTGTGTGCAGTGTGGATGCCGCCCGTTTCTGGGTTTACCATCATTTCCGCGTTACCGTGGTCAGCTGTGATTAGCAGTTGGCCGTCAGCTTCTTTGATTGCTTCAACCACTTTACCAAGACATTCGTCTAGCGACTCTACCGCTTTAACTGCTGCATCGTAAACGCCAGTGTGGCCAACCATGTCACAGTTAGGGAAGTTACAAACGATAGCGTCGTATTTGCCGCCTTTGATTGCGGCAACAAGCTTTTCAGTTAGCTCTGGTGCGCTCATTTCTGGCTGTAGGTCGTAAGTTGCTACTTTTGGAGAAGCAACAAGTTGACGCTCTTCACCTTCGAACTCGTCTTCGATACCGCCATTGAAGAAGAAAGTAACGTGCGCGTATTTCTCTGTTTCAGAGATACGTAGCTGCGTTTTACCTTCCTTCGATAGCCATTCACCGTAAGTGTTCTCTAGAGAAGCCGGTGGGAATGCACATAGAAGCGGGATGTCTGCTGCGTATTGAGTCAGCATCACGAAATCGATCGCTGGGAATACGTTACGAGCAAAACCATCGAAATCAGGAACGAATGCACGTGTAATTTCACGAGCACGGTCAGCACGGTAGTTCATGAAGATAACTGCATCGCCATCTACGATAGCGGCAGACTCTTCGCCTTCTGCTTTGATTTCAGTCGCTTTTACAAACTCATCGTTTTCATCACGAGCGTAAGCCGCTTCTAGGCCAGCAACCGCTGTATCAAACGTGAATTCTGCTTTTGCTTGAGTCAGCAGGTCGTAAGATTCTTGAACGCGATCCCAGTTGTTATCACGGTCCATTGCGTAGTAACGACCAATAAGCGAAGCCACACGGCCTTTGCCTAGCTTAGCGAACAGTTCTTGGAAACGTGCCAGTGTGTTTTCTGCGCTACGTGGCGGCGTATCACGGCCGTCTAGGAATGCGTGTAGGTAGATTTTCTCTGCGCCACGTTCTGCTGCCATTTCAACAGCTGCGTAGATGTGATCTTCATGAGAGTGAACGCCACCTGGAGACATAAGGCCCATGATGTGAACCGCTTTCTCAGCTTTCACCGCTTTATCGATAGCGTTAACCAGCGTTTCAGTTTGGCCGAATTCGCCGTCTGAAATTGACTTAGTAATACGAGTAAGATCTTGGTATACCACGCGACCCGCACCAATGTTGGTGTGACCCACTTCAGAGTTACCCATTTGGCCATCAGGTAGGCCTACATCTAAGCCAGAAGCCGAGATTAGCGTGTTAGGTTGGTTAGCAATAAGACCGTCTAAAACTGGAGTCTTAGCGTTCGCGATAGCGTTGTCTTGGTTGTCTTCACGGTAACCGTAACCGTCAAGGATCACTAGAGCCATTGGCTTCTTAGCTGACATAGGACTGACCTCGTTCAATTCAAAATAAATCGGTATAAAAACAAATTAGCGTAATTTTACTACAGTTTACAGTCAAAACTGTAGTGGAAGATCAAGAAAGGGCGCAGGTAGGATGATCGAATGTGAAAAAAAGCGTCATTTTGTGTTTAAGGCACCTACAAAGCTTAAGCAATAATACTAGCCAAAACATCGTAGCCACCATTCTTAATCAACGTTCAATTACATACTAAAACCAAATGTCACATTCAAAATGCACAGAACAAAACATACTCAACCAGGTGTACATATTGATAGTTTTAGCGTAAGATACACGCAAATAAACTCCTACAAAAAATTGGCTAGAGTTCATTATGTTATTAGAGCTATCATTTGTTGGCTTCTTCTCCTTTTCCTCACTCTTTTTGATGAGAAAAGTGGCAAAATCCATTGGCTTAGTGGATAAACCGAATGAGAGAAAGTTACACACTGGTGCGATCCCATTGGTAGGTGGTATAGCGATCAGCTTAACCATTGGCCAATTCATCGTTACCCATCCAGACGTCATCCCGCATAGCCCACTCTTTTTAGCTTCTGTTATTGCTCTTATTATTATCGGGGCGCTTGATGACAAATTCGACATTAGCTTCAAAATACGACTGGTGGTGCAAGCAATTCTCTCCATCGGCATGATGTATTTCGCCGACATTCGATTAGATAACATTGGTAACCTGTTTGGTACTGGCGACCTGCATTTAGGCTTCCTGAGCCCTGTAGTAACCATACTCGCTGTGATTGGTGCGATTAACGCGTTCAATATGGTCGATGGCATTGATGGATTGTTAGGTGGGCTTGCTATTGTAACTTTTGGCGGTATCGCCGTTTTACTTCAAGTCGACAGCCAACATGGCTTAGCGTATTTATGCGTGGTGTTCATTGTCGCAACCATTCCTTATATCTTAATGAACTTAGGCATTCTTGGGCGAGAGCGTAAGGTCTTTATGGGCGACGCTGGCAGCATGATGATTGGCTTTACTGTGATTTGGTTACTGCTGGGCGCAAGCCAAGATCCATCAGAAGCTATGATGCGACCGATTACTGCACTGTGGTTAATTGCTGTTCCGCTGATGGACATGGCTGCCATCATGTTCAGACGCGTACGCCGCGGTGACTCCCCTTTCAAGCCCGACAGAGAGCACCTACACCACATCTTCCAACGCCTTGGTTTTACATCGCGACAAACCCTGGCCATCATTTGTGCTATCGCAAGTAGCTTTGCTGGCTTCGGTATCTACGGTGAATTCCTAGAGATCGCTGAATCGACCATGTTCATCCTGTTTATGATTTGTTTTGCTTCATACACTGTAGCCATGAGCTATGTTTGGCGCATCACCAGCTGGATTAGAAGTTTGCGTAACCTTCCCGAAAAAGTGTATTAATGGCCTAGGTTCTTAAGAAAAGAAGGCTCAAAAAAGAAGGTTCAAGAAAAAAGGCTCAAGAAAGAAGAGTCAATGAAGACTTTCAAACGAAGAAGGTTATGAACCAAAAGATTAAACCTGAACTCACCAAATAAACGAAAAAGGGCCCAACCTCACAGTGAGGTTGGGCCCTTTCTAAATTTACCGTATTTTGCGCTACGCCATTTTATCGAACGACTCGCTTTTCTTGTTTCTCGCTTTCTAATTTTCTCATTTCTAGCTTCTTCCACTTTCTTACGATTTTCGCCATTTTAAAAGAGTGTGTCATCGCGTAAGTGTGGAACAAGAAGCACACCGTAATGGTGTAGAACATAATGTATTCTGGCACTTGGAAATATTCACCGATTAAACCCAGGGTGGAATAAATCAACTGTACCGAGCAAATCACAACGAGAGATTCACGTGGTGTAAAACCGATGCGTTGCATGATGTGGTGAAAATGCTCGCGATCCGGTTTAAACGGAGAATGCCCCTTACGAATACGACGGATCATAATGGCCATCATATCAATCAAAGGCACCGCAATTAACCACAATGCCGTCACCGGACGAATCGTATAGTGGCCGTGTTCAGGCTGTGTTCCTCGGATTAAAATCCAGATCACGAGAAAGCCGATCATCATGCTACCGGCATCGCCCATAAACACTTTACGTAGTTTGCCAAAATACCCCAAATTAAACAGCACGAAGGGAAGTAAGATAACCACCATTACTGCCATAAAGAAGGTATAAAACTCAAGGCCATGGGCATAGAACAGCACACCTAACGAGGCAAACACCACTATGCTTAAACCACCCAATAGCCCGTCAATACCATCAACCATGTTAAAAGCGTTAATTGCACCGATCACAGCTAATATGGTAACAACATAATCGATGGCAACCGGAAAGTCCCAAACACCAAACCCAAACGCATTACCAACATGAGAAAGCGTTAGCCCGGTATAATGCATTACGATCAGCGTCAAGACAGCTTGCACACCCATGCGAAGTTTAAAACTGATATCGAAGCGGTCATCTACCACACCGATCAGCACCAGTATCGTTAAGCACGTGGCGATTACCTCTATGTTATTGATTTCTGAAGCACTCACGTAGAAGAAGTACAACAAGGTAATACAAAGGGAAATACCGCCCACCAAAGGGACCACACCCTCATGATGTTTTCTAGCATTCGGTTTATCAACTAAGCCAATGGCGTAGCCGACTTTACGCATACAATACAACACCGCAAGGGCAAGAAAGAAGAACATAGAGAGTTCGATAAGGTAATCAAACAGCGACATTGATTTAAGCCCTTTGGGATAATTAAATAAAGGTGATTCCGAGGAGTGATGAAGCGACGACAATAAAAAGCTGCCATCGCGATTCATCGAATTTGGATAGGCTACACTTTCTCGGTTGCCGTTTTATCCATTTCGGCTTTGTTGCCTTTGAGGTAGACATTTTTATAACAGTAGTTCGTCGCCTCGATGTAGCCATCGACGCTACCACAGTCAAAACGCTTACCTTTAAACTTGTACGCAATCACACAACCATTTTTGGCTTGCTCTAAAAGCGCATCCGTAATTTGGATTTCGCCGCCTTTACCCGGCTGCGTTTCTTCCAAAATATCGAAGATATCTGGTGTTAGAATATAACGACCAATGATCGCGAGGTTACTTGGCGCTGTACCTTGCTCAGGCTTTTCAACCATATCGGTAATGCGAATCAGATCATCACTTAAGTGCTCACCGGCAATCACACCGTACTTGTGCGTTTCAGATTCTGGTACTTCTTCTACCGCGACAATAGAGCAACGGAACTGGCGATACAAAGCGGCCATTTGTGCTAACACGCCTTTATCATCATTAATGCAAAGGTCATCAGCCAGAACAACCGCAAATGGGTTATCACCCACCAGTTCTTTACCTGTTAAAATAGCATGCCCTAGACCTTTCATTTCGCGTTGGCGAATAAACGTATACTGAGCTGAATCAATCAAAGAGCGTATATCGTCGAGTAAAGACTCTTTGTTCGTGCCTTGAATTTGGTGCTCAAGCTCGTAGTTCTTATCAAAGTGATCCATTAACGAGCTTTTACCACGGCCAGTAACAACGGCCATGCTGGTCATGCCCGCTTGGATCGCCTCGTCAACGCCATATTCAATAAGCGGCTTATTAACGATAGGCATCATTTCTTTTGGCATGGATTTAGTCGCAGGTAAAAAGCGCGTGCCATAACCGGCTGCGGGGAATAAGCAGTGTTTAATCATTGTTTTATTTCTTGTGTTTTATTGACTGACGTATATATAAAATATTGTGGGTGATATTGAGACATTTGCGCCCCAAAATAGAACCTCGAACTAAGCTAAGCTGAGGCAAAATAATTATTAGAGTTTTGAAGTTTGCTGAAATATGAACGGCTCAAAGTAATACACATTTGAAGCGTTACTGGAAAGCGCAGAGCTAATCGCTTCCGAATAGATCTCGGGTGTAGACTTTATCAGAGACATCTTGCAGCTCTTCCACCATCCGGTTAGAAACAATCACATCCGACATGGCTTTAAAGTCGGTGAGATCTTTGATCACTGCAGAGTGGAAGAACTCTTTATCTTCCAGTACAGGTTCATACACAATCACTTCAATACCTTTGGCTTTAAGGCGCTTCATGATGCCTTGAATTGAAGATGCGCGGAAATTGTCAGAGCCGGACTTCATGATCAAACGGTAAATACCAACACGTTGCGGATTACGCTTGATGATCGAATCTGCCACGAAGTCTTTACGGGTAGTATTGGCATCAACAATGGCGCCAATGATGCTGTTAGGCACATCAGCATAGTTCGCACGCAACTGCTTGGTATCTTTTGGTAAGCAGTAGCCACCGTAACCAAATGACGGGTTGTTGTAGTGCGAACCGATACGAGGATCTAAGCCAACACCTTCAATAATCTGGCGTGCATCTAGGTTATGAGATTCTGCGTAAGAGTCCAACTCATTAAAGTAGGCAACGCGCATTGCTAGGTAAGTGTTCGAAAATAGCTTAACCGCTTCCGCTTCGGTTGAATCGGTAAACAAGACTTCAATATCTTGTTTAATAGCGCCTTCAACCAGAAGGTTAGCAAACACCTGCGCACGCTCACTACGCTCACCAACGATAATACGAGACGGGTGCAAGTTGTCGTACAGCGCACGGCCTTCACGCAAAAACTCGGGTGAGAACAGCAGATTTTCACAACCCAACTCGTCTTTAATACGTGCTGTATAGCCCACAGGTACGGTTGATTTGATGACCATCACTGCATTTGGGTTAATCGCCATTACGTCTTTAATTACCGCTTCAACTGATGAGGTGTTGAAGTAGTTAGTTTCCACATCGTAATCTGTAGGTGTTGCGATAATGACATACTCAGCATTGGAGTAAGCAAATTCTTTATCAAGTGTTGCGGTGAAGCTAAGCGATTTATTGGTCAAGAAATCGGTGATTTCAGTATCAACAATTGGAGATTGCTTATTATTAAGCATCTCAACTTTTTCAGTCACGATATCAACCGCAACGACGTTATGATGCTGAGCAAGCAGCATCGCATTAGACAGACCAACATAGCCTGTTCCAGCAATAGCAATTTTCATATATTAACCATGATATAAAATTGATAGGAATTAAGATGTAGGGTGAAACGAAAGTGATGAAGTCGAATGCCCACAATAGTTAGGCTACTCGCCTATTGGGGAGAATATCAATGGATGAAATCTGTCTCACTTGAGAGACAGAAAATCATAACTTATTAATTTTACTCGATGATGACAGGAAAAGTTTTTAACTTTCCCAATCGCGCGCCATACAGAGTATTAGGAGCATCAAAAAACATAAGCGGCTTAAAAGAAAACCTTAGAGGGCCAAAAGCCTTCTAAGGTTTATCGGTAACAGGTTAACGCTAGATATCGTTAAATCTCTGCGCAACCCCACTCAGGGAAGTTCTTACGCACGTAGGCATTCAAGTCTTTTTCTGATGGAGAGTAAACTCGACCGTCTTCTGCATGTTCATCCGATACCGATGCAACCATACCCGCACCTACTGTCACATTATTGTGACGGTCAATCACAATAAACGAACCCGTTTGTGGCAATGTTTGGTAAGTATCGACAGCAATTTTGTCGGTCAATGTGACCTCAGATAGAGCAATCTCGTTAAGGTTTAACGTTTCGCTCTCTTCAGCGTGTTGCTCAAGGGTGTTCACATCAATTTTGTGAGGGATAGCGGTGACTTTACCTACACACGACTTAGTGGCGAACTTAAAGATGTACTCTTTGTGCGTGCGCATTGGGTTCTCACCCATCCATACGACGTGAGCGTTCACTTTATTGGTGACTTTAGGCTCATGAAAGTTGGATACTAGCTATTTTCTAGATACAGCTCAGCGACATTTTCAATTCTGTTATTAATATCGTGCTCGCGCAGGATCTTATTTCGGGCGTTCGAAGCAAACTTGATGCGCAACGCTTTATCATTAATTAGCTGGCTAATTTTTTTCGGCAATTGTTGTGGCTGGTCTAAGTCAAATAACAAACCATCTTTATGGTCTGTCACCAAATGATTATTACCTTGAATATTTGACACCACACAAGGTAAACCTGTTGCTTGTGCCTCAAGAATAGCCAGTGGCATGCCTTCCCATAAAGAAGGCAGTACAAAAATATCTAATGCCGTAAGAATTTGTGGCGTATCGTTGCGCCAGCCAAGAAAATGTATTTTATCAATAAACCCAGCTTGTATGACTTGTTGCTCTAATTCAGCTTTAAGTTCACCATCACCGACCACAACAAAATGAGCATCAACCTGCTCCTCTAACAATGCAATGGCTGAGTTAACAAAAGCTTGTGGATTTTTTTGACGCCATAATCGCCCCACCATACCAATCACAACAGTCTCAGGTGGTAAGCCTAATTGCTCTCGAACTTCACTTCGACTCTTTTCAGAAGCGGGACTAAATTTTTCAGTATCGACCCCATTCGCAAGTATCGCTAGCTGTGAGCTTTTTGCCCTTAACTGTTTTTCAGCTATTTTCATATCGGCTTCGTGTAAGCAAATTACCTTGTCGGAACATTTAGTACCAAGCCATTCCATAACAAAAAAAATCCATTTTTCTAACTTACTATTTGCAGCAGGAAAAGCATAACCATGTACAGTATGTGTAACCATGGGAACACCTGCTAACTTGGCTGCAACACGCCCTATTACACCAGTTTTAGAAGAATGGCTATGTACAACATCAAAGCGGTGCTGACGAAATAAACGGAATAACTGCCAAAAAGCGAGTAAATCATTTTTCGGGGAAACAGCCCTCATTAGACTAGAGCTATAAAAACATCTAATGCCTTTACCCTCCGCTTCTTCGGTCATCGGTCCCGGCTCTTTGCAAATAATGTAAGGTTCAAAACATAAAGGATCTAACCGCTCTAATTCATCTAGTGTGACACGCTGAACCCCCGTCACTAAAGGGAGTAACTGTAAGTGTGCTATTTTTAATTTTTCACTCATTATTTTTACCCACCTGGCGTAACAAATTAATAACTTTTTGATGCTGCTCACTACGGTTAAAATATTTTTGCGCGCGTTTCAATCCAGCAGCTCCCATCTCTTTTCTTAAAGCCCTAGATTCACACAGCGAAAATACCTTACTTTCAAAATCAGCTAGGTCATCCCCCTCGAATATAAAACCGGTAACACCATTTTCTACAACTTCAGGAATCCCCCCATTATTCGCACCAACAACAGGCTTACCAGAAGCCATGGCCTCAACTGTAACTTGCCCCATGCCTTCGTAGCGAGAAGGAATAACCAAAATATCAATAGATTTTATGATTTCAGGGGCATCAGTACGGAAACCTAGCCACTCAATACCAATATGATCTCGATTTGGTAGTTGTTCCATATAAGCAATGTCTTCCGCACTATTTGAACAATCACCAACGACGAGTAATTTTATATTTTTATTTTTTTCATAAAGTGTTGGGAATATTTCAAGAACTCGGTCGTGCGCTTTACGAAAATTTATTGAACCAACAATCGCAATAGCTACATCACTATCATTCAACCCCAATTTAGCTCTTTTTTCAAATGTATTTTCATACACATCCAAATAAGCGCCGTTATATATTTTCTCTATGCGATCAGCATAAAAAGACTGTTGCCATTGAGGGTATTTCACACGCACAGAGTCAGAGATTGTTATGTTTTTGCTAACCAGTGGCAGTTGAAACCAATCCATCCAACCATGAGGCTTGTCTAGCTTATCCCAAATAACCGCAGGAATACCCACTAATTTTGCGGCAACGCCAACCGTTAACAGACCACGCATGTCATTACAAAAAATCACATCTGGATTTAACGCTTTTAGCTCACGTCTAATGCCACTAATGTATCTAACCAGTTGAAAAGCAGTCTTAATTTTCTTCACTAAACCATAGCGGTATATAGCTCCGCCATAGGTTGATAACATTTCAGGATAAGGGAACAGTTCTAAGTTATAGTTTAATTGCTCCACCTTTTCCGTAAAAACGCCTCGCTCAGTACAGGCGACAGATACATCTATCCCTTGCTCTTTTGCAGCAAAAAGTAACGACAATAACGTTTTTTGCTGCCCAAAAACAACTTGAGGGTAGCTTTCTACAAATAGTATTTTCATTCTATATCGACTCATTCCTTCTCAACAAAAAAGAGTGGCTAGCGATCAAAAGGCCAGATAACAGCCAAATATTTCGTTGTCTCAAGCCATACATTGTCATCCCATACAACAAAAGCAAAATAAAGCCGAATGATAAAGAAGCAATAATCAATTTATAATATGGTATAGCTTCTCTTTTCCTAACATAGAGCGCGGTGTAAAGAGAAACACCTAGAAAAGAAAGGAAAGAAATAACACCTAAAAATCCGGACTCAGTATATATTCCTGCATACGTATTATGAATCTCAGACACATAATACTTAGCCCCATACAACTTAGGTCCATTACCAATAAACATAGACTCATCCGCATTATTTAAAATAATATCAGCTTGTTTAGTTCTAGTGTTATCTAATGTTCCTTGTTCACTCGTAATTGTGTTATAAATGACGACCACAGGTCTTTGCCAAGATGGAGTATGACCAAGAGCATAATGACCATCAAATGCACTTAAAGCAGCAATAACATAACCCGTCAATCCTAATGATAATAATATCATCACCAAAGCCAAACGTCCTTTAAGTAAGTCTTTATTACTCTTTTCAATAAAACCCAAAATAAACAAGGATACAAAAGCGAATATTAGCAACAAAAATGCAGTTCGGCTACCGGTACCAATCATGGTTATCGCCATCAATATAACCAATGCAAACAAACCTTTTTTTAATAGCTTTGAGGTACTACGAGAAAGACTCATAATAATTGCAGTAACAAAAATAGGAATAATGAAAGCCGGAATTTGATTTTCGAACTTTAGGGTGGATGAAATTCTTCCTGTAAACTCATCCGTAGTCCATGCTGGAGCTGTTCCTGTTAGTGCCCATACACCAATGAGCGTAACAACGACAGTGCCTAACAGCCAACCTGAAACACAACCCATTAATTTTTGCCAAGTGTTCACAAGTAGAACCGCCGTCATGACCATCATGGCACCATAAGTATAGTTTAATACCTCAACTAAACTCCCTACGAGGTGATCATAAAACGTCGCATTATTAACCAAGAAAGATAACCATTGAATAAGAACAAAAGCTGAAAGCATAAAAAAAGCACACTTTTGTAACTTAGTTAAAGGGAACCTATCTTGTTTCCAACGTTTATTTAAAATCATAGCAAACCAAGTAAGAATAATTGCTAACTCAGTCAAGCCTACTTTATCTCTTAAAGGTCCTAAATTAACGGTTTCCAAAATTCCTGTTGAAAAAAAAGCGAGGTAAAGGCCTCTAACCGGATTTTTAATAATCCAACTAGAAATATATAAAAACACAATTAACCCAACGACGACACCGATAATACCTAAAAGATAAGTCATTGGTTTCTACGCTCTTCTAAACCATTGGCATTACGCACCCACTTTTTTAGGCTCACAGGAATCATAGGGTAGACAAGTCTCGCCAGAGGATACACTAAATACCATGGAGGAAGTCGAAACCAAAAAATAGATTGGAAGCCAAAGAAAGCTAATCGCCTATTTTGTTTTGATGTTTTAAATTTACTTTGGAAAAAACTTTCATCCCGAACATAGCGGCAAGCCAATACCTCGGGCAAATTTGCCACTTTATATTTCCTAGCTATACGCAAGAAAAATTCAAAATCAATAAGATAAGGCTGCAATGGATCATAGTTAATACCTTCACCCACTAATGATTGTCGAAATGTAATACCGCTATGCGTATAAGGTATACACTTTGCGCATTGTCGTCGGATATCTTGATCTGTAAGCGGGTAAATGCGATCTATATGTTCATTTCTCTGCGTATCTCGGCGCTCTTCACCACACCCAACCCATGCATAATCCAGGTTATTATCAAGAAATTGTGCTTGTTTTTCTAAACGTTCTGGGTAAGCGATATCATCGGCATCTAAGTTTGCAATATATTGCCCTTTCGCCTGTTCACACGCCAACTTTAAGGCAGCGGCTCGGCCCATGCGATTACCGCGGATCAACCTAACTCGTGAATCTTGAATCGCTTCTATAACTTCAGGGGTACCATCACTTGAACCATCATCAATAATCAGAATTTCAATGGCGGATAATGTTTGCAGTAATAAGCTATCTATAGAACGTGTTATCAACTCTCGCTCATTATAAACGGTTATAATAGCCGTAACTTTTGTCGTTTGCATTCTCATTCTCATAGTAAATAGCAAATAAAATCTGCTGTTATCTTTTTTACAGTAATCGGTTGTACACAGAGAGATAACCTTCAATCATCCCTTCAACACTAAATTTTTCCAAAGCTCGCTGTTTACCTAAAATACAGCGCTCTCTTGCGTCTTGAGGGTGTTCAAAAACATTGATAATAGCACTCGCAAGCGAATCACTGTCACCAACCTTAAACATCATAGCAGTATCACCTACCACTTCTTTGAAAACTGCTATATCAGAACAGACAACAGGGATATCTAGGCATAACCCCTCTCCTACAACAAGGCCAAACCCCTCTTGAGTACCATCACTTGGAATAACTATCATTCCAGCAGAAGATACCATATCACAAGCATATTCTCGTGGGACCCACCCAGTTATTTTAACTTTGTCAGCTATACCTAATTGATTTGCAGCTTCTAGAATCTCACCTTCTTCAGATCCCGAACCAATTAAAGTTAACGATGCGCTGGGAAATTTGGACAATACGGTTGGCATTGATCTTAATAACAATGACTGCCCTTTAACAGGAAGAATCCTTCCAACACAAACTATATGATGACTATTTTTTTTATCTTCGGGTTTTATAAAACCCTCCAGAAAACAACTGTCTATACCATTATGTACAATACTGCTTTCACAATTGCTTAAAAAATATGAACCTGCAACAACCTGAGATATATAAATAGAATGATCTATGTATTTTTCTGTTTTACTATCTAATAATTGAAGAAAACGATTCATCGAAGGTTGTAATTCATGTCGAGTAGATACAACGCTTCCTTTTCTGAAAAATTTACATGCAAACCGGGATACAGCTCCAGGTATAACAAAGTTAGTATGAGTTAAGTTAGGCTTATATTTAATAATGAAAACGGAAAAGTAATAGAACCAAATCATTTGTTGAATAATAAAATGAAACGGAGTCTTAGCAAAGGGAACTCTTATATCTATAGTTTCAACATGTTTAGGTTGATTAAGTGGAGCCCTTTGTTTGCCATCATCCATTCTACAATAACAAACGTCATATCCCTTTTCAATCAATCGATTAGCAACAGGGTCAAGTACATTCCAGATGGAATGAGCTCCTAACCTATCTACGAAAATTATTTTTTTAGTCACAAGGATTTCTCTTTTTTTCGATAAACCGACCAGGAGCACAAACATAAACACAATCATCTGGCACATTTTTAGATACAACTGCACCACTACCTATAATTGAATTTTTGCCAATGTAGTCGACCGATGGTAAAATAATTGTATTAGTTCCAATCCAAGCATTTTCTCCAATAATCAATTTACTACCTTTTGCTCTTGAACGAGGGTCATATCCGTGTGTATGTGTGTAGATCTTAGTACCTTCAGAGATCAAAACATTATTCTTTATCTCAAGTGTACCCGTAAAGTCCAGTAAGACATCACGATTTATTTGAACATTATCATGTAGAGTTAATTTACCTGTCGGTAGTTCAGACCACATACGAACTTGATCAGCGAGCGAAACGTTATCACAAATTAGTATACCTTCAGGATTATTGAGTCGTAAACCTACACCTATATAGCAAGCTTGACCTTTCTTAATTGATAATACTTTACTAAATATCAAGCGACTGATAGTCAGTTTAATAAACCTCAAAGATTTTTTAAAAAAAGACCAAATATTAAATGCTACTCTTGTCATTAATCACAACCCTATATTTTAAAAATTCATTTACAATTCAATCCTCACATAAGAAATCAATTAACAAGTACCTTTATGATAAGATTCGATGTACTTATCATAATTGCTTTTGGGGATTATTTCATTAGTGTAAAATTCATATCCGTTCTTACCGAGATTTTGTAATCTATCTAAGTGCTCAAAGCACCAGTGTATCTTATCTGTTAGATCATCTTTACTAGCCAGGTTAAAAACCAAACCATTTTTTTCATGTGTAACAATTTCTTCAACAGCAGGAATGTTGGACGCCAAAACAGGCAACCGCAGTGCCATCGCTTCCAGAATTACAAGAGGTAATCCTTCAAACTTTGATGGTAATATTAACAGATCCGATGATGACATGATCGACACAACCTCGCTTTTAGGGACTTGGCCTGTAATATGTACATGTTCACAAAGCCCCAAGCGTTTAATCATATCTTGTAACTCCAGTTCCATGTCTCCACCACCAACGATAGTCAAGTGAAAGTCAGAACTAAAATCATCTTTAAAAGATGCTAAAGATTGCAATAGTAAAGGCCAGTTTTTTTCTTTCGATAGCCTTCCACAACCGCAAATATTAAATGTAGCCCGACGACGAACAACTTGATCATCGGACCTATCTCCTAAAGAAACTTTTGCGTAAATCACTTCAAACTTATTGGAATTGTTAGCCTTTCGTAATGATGTTGAATCTCTCTTCATATAGACATGATTAGCAACAGCAAAAACTTTATCTGAAATATAAGTTGCCATGATCCACTGATAATATACTTTATTCCCCCAATTACGAAGAGGCATATGCAATGTCGTCACGACATTACATTTAAATAAGCTTATAAACTTAATCAAAGTAGTAAAATATAACAAATTAGAATATAAATGGTTGTGTATCGCAATGTATTCGGCCCTAGCCACAATGTTAGCAACTTCAAATATAGACTTTCCAAATGTAACATTGTTAAAGCAAAAAGCAGATTCATTCAAAAATTCAATATCAATATTTTCACCCAAAATAAAAATATCAACATTATATTTTTTATTTTTTAAATAGGATGAAAGCTCAACACAGTAATTTTCCGTACCTCCTCGACTCCAACCCTCTATTATGAATGCAATATTATTGTTTTTATTAGCTATTTTCATAAGATACATCTTCTACTCTAAGGATATCAACTTGTCAAAGTTATCAAGTCAAATAATATTTACGACCAAGTAACGACTATCAACTCGATCGATATAATCATTTTAATTTTCTGAGAAATTTATTTTTTACACTGTAAAAAATGGATATTAAAAATTTAAATTTAAAAGTTTCACTTCTAAACAAAAATATAACCTTTATCATGTTTAAATATGAACCAGACAATTTTACCGATGAAAAAATAAGGCACTTATTGAAATTAAAAAAGCTTTCTACTAAAGATTTATTATCGAGAAGTTGTTCACACAGGTGGTTGTGTTGCACTATACTTTTGTTTAAATAAACTAACTTAAAGCGATCACTCAAAATATTCTTAGTAAAGCTTCCTTCGGATTCATTACGATAAATAGACATAATATCGGGTATATACATTATTCCATTAGGATAACTCGCTATCACTTGAACATAATAATCACCTATTGGTGCTGTTTGATAAAACCATTCAGGTAGATTTTTTATGCTACTCGCTCTTATGAATAGGGAATTAGTTTGGAGAAAAGCTCCTCCTGAAGAAACGACATTTTTAGTCGGTATACTAGATATATTATTTGAATGTATATCCGTGGCTATACACTCTCCATCCGATTTTAAAATGAAAGCTGGATGGGCGCATAAATTAAAGTCAGGGTTATCCCTTAGAACCTCAAATTGCTTTTGAAGTTTATATTTATCCACCCAAAAGTCATCACCCTCACAGATAGCTACATATTCACCCTCACAAACAGCTAATGAATTTTTAAATGGCATGTTTATATTTATAGAATATTGATTAATCTCTGGTAGTATTAACTTTATAATTGATGGGTATTTTCTTTGATATTCGAACAATAATTCTCTAGTGCTATCTTTTGATAAATCGTCATGAATAATAATTTCAAACTTAAATTCAGTTTCTTGAGCCAGAAAGCTATCAATTGCGTCACGAATATATATATCTTGGTTGTAGGTTGTACAAACAACAGAAACATACACACGTTCAATGTATTTCCACGTTCTAGTTACCTCCTCTTCATTAGTCGGCACATTCAACTTCTTAAACATAAGCCTTCCTTAATAAATCGTTTAACCAACTCATAATATAGAAAATACAACCTTAATCCTTAATCCTTAATCCTTAATTGAAATAAACATGTTACTCGATTATATTAAACCTTACCAGGTAATAACAGCTCCAGCCCAAGAGTAACCGACGCCAAAACCACATAATAATACATTATCGCCTGGTTTCAGTTTGCCTTCACTTTGTGCTAACTCAAGCCCAAGTGGGATTGTTGAAGAAACGGTATTACCATAGTGTTCATAAGAAACTAAAAATTGTTCTTGTGTAAATTGCGTTTTCTTTCGCAACTTATCCAGCATAAACTTATTAGCTTGATGAAAAACAACCTTATCAACCTCAGAATGCCCTAAATTAGCCTTATCTAAAACATTTTCAACTAATTGTGGTACTGACTTTAGAGTAAATGATAAAATTTCCGCGCCATTCATATACAAATCAGCTAGGCTTCTGTAATTCCCACTACCATCAACTGTCGCCACGTTAGATGATTCCTCAATAGGGTTTAGTGAACCACCGTGAGGAACCATCAAATTTTGGTCCCCTGCACCATCACTACCTAATACAACTCCACTTATATGTTCATCATTTGATTCGATAGCTCCAACTAAAGTGGCAGTTGCCGCATCTCCAAACAATGTTCGTACGCTTTTATCTTGATCGTTGATGTAGCGTGAATACAATTCAGAAGTTATAAGTAATACGTTTTTTGATTGCCCAGATTCAATAAGGCCTTTAGCAAGGCTTAAACCATATACATAACCAGAACAACCTAGATTAAAATCCAGAGCTCCTGCGCTTGTGGGAATACCTAATTTATGCTGAACAATACATGCAGTCGTAGGTAGTTTGTAATCCGGACTTTGTGTGCACAATAAAACGTAATCGATAGAACTCGGCTCAACATTTAGCTTTTCAAACAATCGTTTTGAAGCCTCTATTGCCATAGATGAACAAGAATCATCTTTACTAGCGATTGGGCGAGATTTAATGCCCGTCTTTTCAAATATCTTATCTACACTCCAACCGGGATATTCGATAGCTAATTGTTCATTCGTCAAACGATTAGCTGGTAGGTAAGATGAAACTCCGAGAATAGTTGCCTTACTGTGCACTGTAACCTCCATCAACATATAATGTCGTACCCGTCACCCATCTAGACAAGCCACTAGCTAAATATAACGCTGCATTAGCGACATCTTCTGGAGTACCTAAGCCAAGAGGATGCTTGTCGTGTATTCTTTGGTTCTGCTCTGCTGTTAGAGTTTTAGAAAATTCAATTGCCATTTCAGTTTCTACATGACCAGGTGCAATACAGTTAACTCTAATTTTGTTTCTTGCTAACTCTGAAGCCAAGGACTTACTCAGACCTAGCAAAGCTGCCTTTGATGCTGAGTACGTTGAGATAGCTGGCTCTCCACAAGTCCCAGCTACCGAACTCATGAAGACTAACGAGCTACCGGATGGATTATACCGTCCTTTCTTCCTATAAGATTTAGCTAAAAACTGAGCAGATTTAACATTCGTGTTGAAAATTTGTTCGAAATCAGTTTCTTTAAGAGCTTGCAACGGCAACGTTTTCTGAATACCTGCACAATGTATTACCGCGTCCAACTCACCAATATCTGTACATAGTTCTCTAAATAAGTTTTCAATTGAAGAGGGGGAGGCTAGGTCACACTGCAGAGCTAAATGATCCCCTTTTTCAAGTAACGCTAATGTTTGGTCAAGGCGGATAGAGTTTCGCCCAACAATTATAACTTGAGCACCTTGTTGACTAAAAACTTGGGCAATAGATCTACCAATACCGGATGACCCTCCTGTTATCAACACTTTTTTATTCTCTACAATATTATTCGCCACTAGAAAACTCACTTATTGGTAATATTAATGTGTTAGAAAGATCACAATATACAGCGCCCCATGACAATCCAACACCAAACCCAACAAACAACGTGCTTGCATACAATTCCCTAGGCGATGCACAGATGGTTACAGGAATAGAAGCGCCACTAGTATTACCATATCTATCAATAGATATAGGAACTTGGTTTTCTGAAAATTTAGACTTTTTAGATAAGTGCTTAATCATAAAATGATTCGCTTGATGATAGAAGCAGTTATCTATCATATCAGGCTCGAGAGCAAGTTCACTTAAGAAACCACGAATAAGCTTTGGTACGGTTTTTAATGTGAAAGAGAAAACCTCCCCACCATTCATTTCCAAAAATGAATAATTATCAGCCCGACCAGTAATACTATTATTTAAGATAGGTTCTTTGGCGATAATATGTTGATAGCCAGAACCATCTGTTCCCAATTTAAATGTCATTTTTGATGAATCAGTACTTGAAACTAATGTAGCTGTTCCCGCATCACCAAAAAGAAGCTCTGTACTTCGATCTTCTGGTTTAACTATTTTACTAATTGTATCACCAACTAATAAAAGCACATGCTTTAAACCACTATTAACGAGACTTGCAGCCACTTGTAAGCCGTAAACATAGCCAGAGCAGCCCATATTAATGTCGAATGCCAAAGTTGTGTTAGTTAAGTTTAACTTATCTTGCAATATACAAGCTGTTGCTGGCAATTGATATTCAGGAGTCTGTGAAACAAAGATAACAGCTTGAATTTCAAGTTCTGTTATCTCTGTATTTTGAATAAGGTTTCTAGCCGCATCTAAACATAAATCAGCACTTGTAATAGTCTCATCAGAAACTCTTCGCGTATGGACGCCAATACTAGAAATTAGCTTCTTGATTTCTGCCTCACCATACGTTCCAGCAAGGTCATAATTACTAATACTTGTCTCCGGTACTGATGTGGCAACCGCAGTTATGCCGACATTATTTATTATTAACATCTAGAATCCTATCAGGCTATTTGATTAGCTCTAGTAAATCCGCAACTTTTGTCGCTTTATTTACTTGAGATGGCGATACAACTGTATCAAACTCGTTATCAGCTTCAGAAATAAATGTAACAACCGCTAAAGAATCCCAGTTTTCTTCATTCAGCTCTGTATCTAAACTTACATCATCGATTTCTAAAATCTCCGCAACAATCTCTAATAGTTGATTTACATTACTCATACTTTAACTCCTATTTAATTTTCTTTGCTGGATTACCAAATACGGTAGACCCAGATTTTACTTTTGATACAACAACACTACCAGCTCCAATTACGACATCATCTCCAACTTTTACCTTTGGAATAACAAGCGCATGAGAACCCATGAAAACTCTAGAACCTAATTCTACGAAACCAGTTACATCACAATGGCCACTTAACGTACAATAATCATGCAGTAAAACATCGTGCCCGATTGATGAATGGGCGTTGAGTGTAGAAAGCTTTCCAATAGCAACATCTGTTGTAATAGTAACGTTTGGGCAAATAACACTCCCAATTCCGATCTTCACGTTTTTTCCAATAACTGCTGTTGGATGAATAAAAGTCATAAATGTAACATTTCGATGATTATAATATTCATATAATTGCTGTTTAAACTGAGGGTCTGCTATAGCCATTATTAACACATCATTTTTTGTGATACATGAATTTTTAATCGGCCCAACAACTCCGCTCTTGTAATTAAAGTTGTCTAGGTCATTAGAAAAATCTGAAAGAAAACCTCCAAAATCATGCCCTAACTTATCGAAGCCAATGCTATCTAAATAGCTGTATATTTCTCGTGCAAAACCACCCGCACCAATTAAATAAGCCGCCATCAGTTGACTCCTGTTCGAATGGTTTTTATGACTGTTGCTACATTTTCTATTGTCATATGAGCATGCAAAGGCAAGCACAATATTACTTCAGATGCGTGCAAACTATTCGGTGTACCATAGTTGTGGCTATCAACAAATATTTTATCTAGGGAGGG
This sequence comes from Vibrio sp. 10N.261.51.A3, assembly GCF_041471965.1. Taxonomy (NCBI): domain Bacteria; kingdom Pseudomonadati; phylum Pseudomonadota; class Gammaproteobacteria; order Vibrionales; family Vibrionaceae; genus Vibrio; species Vibrio sp. 10N.261.51.A3. Next base: position 53,635 of record NZ_JBFRPK010000051.1, on the reverse strand, counting down.
GGAAAAATAGTGCCTACTTTGAATATTATTTGCGCGCAACTCTTGTGTAACACGTTCGAACTGCTGTTTGTTTTTTAACAAAATTGGCATATAAGCACCATTTGCATTGGATTCAGGATGCCAAACGGGTAGTTCCACGACATCTTTGAGACCTAACCTATATGCATAAAATAATTCAGTTCGGTGATTGAGTATATTATCTATCTCTTCTAGGTTGACTAAACCTACAGCAGCTTGGTATTCATTCATTTTGGCATTAATGCCGACATTCACAATACCTTGTTCTGGATGGATACCAAAATTTATAATATCTTTTGCTTTCTCATAATTGGCTCTATCTTTAAAAACAATGCCCCCTCCTTCAACTGTATGAAAAACTTTGGTTGCATGAAAACTAAGAGTACTTGCATCTCCATAGTTTAACACTGATTGACCATTAACCTTCACACCAAAAGCATGTGCTGCGTCATAGATAACCTGAAGATTATTTATCTCACTCAACTCATCTATTGCTGTTACATCACATGGGTTGCCATAAACATGCGTCGCAACTAAAGTGTCGGCTTTACAGCCTTTACGATAAGCAGTTTTTATGGCTTGTGGACAAAGATTCAAACTATGAGGGTTAATATCGGAAAAAGCCACTTCATCTTTCTGCCACTTAAATGCACTAACAGTTGCAACAAAACTGAATGGCGTAGATATAATTGATTTACAGCCGATAGCTCTTCCGGCAACCTGAAGGGCTGATGTACCATTATTTGTAAGAAGCAGGTTTTGGACGCCTAAGTAGTCTTCTAACCTCTCAGTTAACTCTTGATGCATAGGGCCAAAGTTAGTAAACCACCCGCTACTATTAACTTGTTCTAATAATTTATGTAATTTTTTCAAGTTTGGTTGAATAGGGCTATTCAAAGCGATCATGCACTATAACTCCAGAACGTTAAGCTTTTATTGTGTTTTTTAGGGTCATGAGCAATGGCTTTTGTACAATCAACATAATTCCTATATATGTACAAATGGCTACTACTAACATAGTCAAAATTTGTAATACACTATTGGTTATGTGCATACCCACCATATACCCAACAAAGGCGGAACATGCAGTAATAATTGCGATAGGAGTTAATGCTAGAAACTGTTTTGTTACCGTTATACTCGAAAGTTTCCCAGTGTAGTAGGTATTGACGAACAATGCTAAATAAGAGCTTATAACCATTCCTATACACATTGCTTTAATCCCCATTGGTACAGTAATAATTAATATTATTGTAATAATGGCCTTTTTAATCACCTCTAGTTTTAAAAAAATATCAGAACGACCTTTTACTTGTAACATGTTTAAATTTATCGCATGAATGGGATAAAGTACGAATGCCATTGTAATTATACTTATAAATTCTGCACTAGCCTGCCACTCGGGCCCTAATAAAATATCGACAAGAGGCCTTGCTATGATACAAATCCCAAACATTACTGGAAATATAACAAAGGCGGAAAGCCTCAAGATAAGTAAGTAGGTTTCGTCTAGTTTTTTTTCATCATTCTGTAAGGCACTTAACATCGGGTAGGTTACTTTTTGAATCACCCCAGTTAATGTCATCGCAGGTAAGCCTGACAGTTTATTTGCTTGGTTGAATAAACCAAGCTGTATGGCACTAAATTGTTTACCAATAATCAAGCCGTAAGCATTGTTGTATATGGTATCGAGCAAACCAGATAAAAGCAACTTTGAACCAAATCCAAATAAATCCTTGAATGATTCATTAGAAAATTTATGCTTAGGCCACCAAGGAGTAAGTAAATTAAGCATCAACACATTCACAATTGCTAAAGCTAATTGTTGAGCAACTAGCGCCCAAACCCCATAACCAAAATAAGCTGATAGCAAAGCTAATGAACCACTGATAATTAGGGCTGTTAAATTACATTTAGCTTGAGTTTTAAAGTTTAAATTAACGGTGAGCTTTACCCTTGGGATAGCTGAAAATGTATTGATGACGATTGTTAATGCAATCACCCGAGTTAATAGGGTTAACTCGGGCTCCTGGTAAAATTGAGCAATATAAGGTGCGAAAAAAAACAATAAAGCATAACAACTTACTGAGACACCTAGGCTAAAGTAAAAAGTTGTCGCAAAATCAGATTCGCTTCTATCAGTTTTACGTATCAGTGCCTGACTAAACCCGCTATTCACAAACACATTCGCAATCGCGATGAATATAGTCAGCATTGCCACTAAACCAAATACGCTTGGGCCAAGAATGTTGGCTAAGGTCAAACTAATAACTAAACCTACGGCCTGCGAGCCTAAACTATCTAATGCACTCCAAATAAAACCACTTTTAACTGTTTTTTTATTATGCGTCATTTTTCGAATTAATTAGTTGAGTTAAGTATTTACCGTATTCATTTTTTTGCATTGGCTCAGCAATGGTCAGTACTTCATCTCTTGTCAGCCATTTGTTTCTCCATGCAATTTCTTCTAGACAAGCTATCTTTAGGCCTTGTATATGCTGCACGGTTTGAACAAAGTTTGAAGCTTCATGCAAACTTTCGTGCGTTCCGGTATCTAACCAAGCAAAGCCTCGACCTAACAATTCAACGTGTAAGCTACCTTCATCCAAATACATTTGATTAATACTGGTTATTTCTAGCTCCCCACGCTGTGAATATTCAACTTTTTTTGCTTTTTCAACAACAGTGTTATCATAAAAATACAGGCCAGTAACTGCAAAATTGGATTTAGGGTATTCTGGTTTTTCTTCTATTGTTACAGCTTGCTGATTTTCATCAAATTCAACAACACCGAACCGTTCTGGATCTTTGACATGGTACCCAAATACAGTTGCACCATTTTGGCGGTTATTTGCACTAGCTAGAGTTTCTGGAAAACCCTGACCATAAAAAATATTATCCCCTAGCACTAAGCAAACCGAACTATCACCTATAAACCTCTCTCCAATAATAAAGGCCTGAGCTAAACCATCAGGGCTTGGTTGAACTGCATATTCAAGCTTTATACCAAAATCTGAGCCGTCACCCAAGATTCGCTCAAAGCCTTGCTTATCTTCTGGAGTGGTAATGATCAATATCTCTTTTATCCCTGCAAGCATTAATGTCGATATCGGATAATAAATCATCGGCTTATCGTAGACCGGTAACAATTGTTTAGAAACACCACGCGTAAGAGGATATAAGCGTGTTCCACTGCCACCGGCAAGAATGATCCCTTTCGTATTCGATGTTTGTACCTTAAAGGATGAAAATGATGACATATATTGTGAACCTTGTTCTATTAGTAAAAGTCGGTGAATGTTAAGTGCATATTTACTCTTCGTTTACGCCTAAACGCTCACGTTGGTAACTGCCATCTTGCACGTTTTGACACCAAGTAGAATTATCTAAATACCATTGCACTGTCTTGCGAAGACCCGTTTCAAAGGTTTCCTCAGGCGTCCAACCGAGCTCACGTTGCATTTTAGATGAATCAATAGCGTAACGGCGATCATGTCCAGGGCGATCTTGAACGTAAGTGATTTGCTCTGCATACGCCGAATTTTTCGGTACTAACGTATCTAGGATTTCACAAATCGTATTCACGACTTCGAGGTTTTTCTTCTCGTTATGGCCACCAATATTGTAGGTCTCGCCCACTTTACCTTCGGTCACCACTTTGTAGAGCGCTCGTGCATGGTCTTCAACAAACAGCCAGTCACGGATTTGATCACCTTTCCCGTAAATAGGCAGATCTTTACCCTCTAGCGCATTCAAAATGACCAGTGGGATCAGTTTTTCAGGGAAGTGATAAGGGCCGTAGTTATTTGAGCAGTTGGTTACTATGGTTGGCAGGCCGTAAGTGCGCAACCATGCTCGAACTAAGTGGTCGCTCGAGGCTTTTGACGCCGAGTATGGGCTTGATGGCTCATACGAGGTTGTCTCTAAAAACATTGGCAGCGCTGTGCCCTCTGGAGCTTCATCAGGGTGTAGGAGATCGCCATACACTTCATCGGTAGAAATATGATGGAAACGGAACTCAGCTTTTGCGCCTTCTTCAAGTGTATTCCAATACTCGCGTGTTGCTTCTAGTAGCGTATAGGTGCCAACAATATTGGTTTCGATGAATGCCGCAGGGCCTGTGATTGAACGGTCAACGTGTGACTCTGCTGCCAAGTGCATGACTGCATCCGGTTGGTGTGCTTTAAACACTCGATCTAATTCTGTACGATTACAAATGTCCACTTGCTCAAAGGCATAACGTTCAGACAAATCGACTTCTAAAAGAGACTCTAAATTACCTGCATAAGTGAGCTTATCAACGTTGACCACGCTGTCAGAAGTATTATTGATGATATGACGAATAACAGCTGAGCCGATAAAACCAGCACCACCAGTGACGAGGATTTTCATAATATTCTCTTGTAGTATCATGCTTAGAACACCTCACGAACGTGAAGATGCTGTTTGTAAATGAGGAATTTAATCACACAAACATCTCAGTGATATGAAAGCCACTAAGACACTTTTTATTCATGTTGAGACAGTCTATTTTCGACAATCTCTTATAAAACCTAGATTTTGCTCTCTTTTTTTAAACCGCCTTAATAGGCCACCAAAGTGGCTTTTTTCAACCTTTGAGCTTGCCGCACTACTTGCTAGTCACTCGCATTTGGGTACGCTACCGCCCTTAGGTTTGGCTCCTAAAGGCAATAGTCACAATTTGTTCGCTTTATGCGTTTTTCATACGGTTTTAAATATGCGGAGTATTCTAACAAAGTAAGTGCATATTAACCAGTTTGAAATTGACTCTGGCATGACAAACAACTCACCACGCATTCAGGCAGCGGAAGCATTGTACGTCTTGCAGGTATTGAGTGCCTATATGGGACCTATTTTCTTATGCTGCGTCGCAGTAGAGTTTTCTATAACAATGAAAATATTGCCGTTTCTGTACAGCGAGACGAAGCTTGGGTTGTTGTTTACCGCCAATAACGCTTTAATCTCAGTACGTGTTAGCCCTTGTGGGTAGTGGTTAACCAGCAGTTCAATAACTCGCCAATGCGCCCTTCCACTCGCGCTATCTCTTTTTCTAAAATGATTACTTTCTCTTTCGTTGTCAGTTTTTTAGGCTGGTATCGTCCATTTGCCCTCTTCCTAATTCTACTTTTGTATCTTGACGTTTTTTGTCTGTATTCACGCTTGGTCTGCCCTAGCCTTTGGTTTGCCCTAATTTTTTCTTTGCCTTCGCGTTTGGCCGTGTGAATAATCGAATGGTCACTGCTTAGAATCCGTGCCGGGCGATTTGGATTGAACTAGGGCCTTGATACGTGCTTCAAATGGGTTGATGGTGCTTTTGGCTTTGCAGTCCGTTAGGGCCTGAGAGACAGGTGTGGGGTTTTGAGATTTGCTTTCGGCTTGATTGCTTTTGACTGGCTGCGCTTGGTTTGAAGCTGTTGTAGGCACATCTGCTTTTCTTGATCCTACGGCTTTTATCGATTGAGCTTTCTTTGAGGGTTTCACCTCTTTTGTTTGCTTAGCCGCTTTAGCTTGTTTAGCCGCTCTTGTTTGCTTAAAGACTGGCGATGAATCTCGCTTCGCTTTGACTTGGGCGCTTCTTCTTAGCCAGCCATTCACAAAGTGGCCAATGTGCTCGAAGGGCTTGCGCTTATCCGGGTTGATGTACAGCCACTCTTGCATGGCATGCAGTTCTTGTAGCACATTTAACTTTGGGCAGGTGCGTTCTAATATGGTGGTGAACTCATGATAAATCGGCGCACGGCCCTCTTTGGTGAGCAGGTGAATCACGACTTCATCCTGTTGGCTTATGGTAGTAGTGGCTTGAGGTATCGTTGACTCTTTTTCAAGAAACAAGGCTGTTTCAAGATCTGGGGCTGTTTTACAAGGAATATCTGTTTTATGTTCTTTATGAAAGATTATGTGTGCCAGTTGATCACTCTTCGTGTTGGATCTTGAGTCACCTAGGTGGGTGTCAGAGTGATCTGTATTCTTTGTAAGTTCTGCCTTCTACGCATTTTCTTGCGAGGCTGGCGGTAAGTCTGTTTGTTCTACATTGGCGTTATCTAGGTCGGTTTGATCATTTAGGTCTAGATCGGTCTGCTGAATATGGCTGTCGCTGGGTAGGCTCAGCTGATATATATTGCTGCGCTAGCGTCCTGAATCATCAAACCGCTTTATCCGCTTCACAAAGCCTTGTTTTTCGAGTTCATTAACGTGTCGTTTCACGGTTCTTACTGACACTTCGCAATATTACGCTAAGTAATGTAGGGAAGGGAAACACACGCCGCGCGCGTCTGCATTGTCGCCAATTTTAATAGTAACAGCTTGCTAATAGGTGAGGCAGCTTTTAATGGGATGAAATAAAAAATTAAATAAAAACATATAGATAACGCTCCTTATTAATTGGTCATTCTATGAAAACCTATTGATTGAAAAAGCATTAACAACACTTATTGGCGCTTTAGGGGCGAAAACCCCAATAAAAAATCTTGATTTACATTGCTCTCCCCATGCAGCAATAAGGTTCTAAATGAACGCGATAGTTTCTCTTTTTATTTCAGCATAACAACCCGGTAGGTGAGCCTCGAGTGTCGACCTTATTCCCCAATCAGTCAAACTAGCAGTTATTTTTTAGTAATAACGAGGGGTGTAGCCAAATACTGGTGTATGAAGCTAGCAGTTATAAAGAAAGCCAAATGGAAGGTTGTTATTTTGTTAAGAAGACTGCTTTGACGTCAACAGCAATGAGGAGATATGACTTGGCAAGCACGCAGGAGTAAACCGACGCGCATGTGAAAGGATACAATAGTGGCTATATTGGAGTTTGTATGGTAGACGGTTGAAACGTCGAGCTGCAACCAGAAGACAACTTCACGCTGGCGAAGCGTAAGGTACTGCTTGGTTTGATGGCTGCATTACAAAAGCAGTTCTTGATTTCAAATGAGAATGTTAAGGGACATAAAGATGGGGGCTAAAGCGTGTCCGATTATGAAACTAAGAGCTAAAGAGCAGATGCAGGTAACGGAGATGCGAAGAGCTGGATACGAACCAACTCTTCGCTTTTCGTATTAAGCTACAGCTCTTCGAAACTCAATTACTCACATCTCGTATCTGCTTTAATTACTTTTTATCACTCGAATATGCGTAATTATAGTAACCGTAACCGTAACCGTACGAGCTTGATGCTTTCTTCTCTATGGCATTAAAGATAACACCCTTCACTTCGATACCAGATTGTTCAAAACGATTACGAGCAACATCAATCTCTTTAATGGTGTTTTGACCATAACGCGCGACCATTAATGTGGTGCCAGCGAAGGCGCCGACAATGCTTGGGTCGGTTACCGCAAGTACGGGCGGGGTATCAACAATCACCAAATCATACTCTTTCGATGCCCATTCCATTAGTTCTGCAAAGCGTGGGTGCATCAGCAGCTCTGATGGGTTCGGTGGCACTTGGCCGCGAGTAATAATATCTAGGTTCTCTACCGGTGTGGTTTTCACTGATTGAGCGAACTCTTGCTTGCCGCTCAGCACATCAGAAAGGCCGTTGTCCCATTTCACACCAAAGCTTTGTTGTAGGTAACCTTTACGCATATCGGCATCAATCAACAATACTTTCTGGCCTGTTTTTGCGGCTACTGCGGCAAAGTTAGTCGAGATGAATGATTTACCAATGCCCGGCGCAGGGCCAGAGATCATCAAGATGTTGTTTTTCGCTTCGAGCATTGCGAAGTGTAAGCTGGTACGAAGGCCACGCAGTGCTTCAACCGAAAGATCGGCAGGGTTCGATTCAGCAAGCAGTGCTTGAGTCCCCTTGGTCTGCTGTTTCTTCGATTTAAAGCGGTTGGTTAGTTCAATCTGTAAATCAGATTTTGGTACCGCTGCGTAAACAGGCAGGCCGATTTGTTCAATTTGGTCTGGGCTTTCCACACCACGGTGGAACGCTGCTTTAATAAGCACAAAAGCTACAATGAGTATTCCGCCAAGCATAGTAACTAATACGACAATAAGTGACTTCTTCGGCTTTATTGCGCCAGAGTAAGCTTGGGCATCATCTAAGATACGAACGTTACCTACAGTACCCGCCTTGATAATACTCAGCTCTTGAACCTTATTTAAAAGTTGGATGTAGATTTGTTGGTTTACTTCAACATCACGAGTCATACGTAGTACTTCTCGTTGTGTTTTAGGGAGACGCTGTACTTGTTTATTTAAACGTTCTTTTTCTTCAAGAAGAATATTTCTTTTGTCCAATAAAGATTTGTATGTAGGGTGATCCTTAGTAAAACGTTGGCTGATTTCGCTTTCTTTAAACGTTAACTCATTCAATTGAGACTCTAACCCCACCACTAGTTTCAATGTTGATTGTGCTTCTAAGCCTAAATCAATGGAGTCATTCTTCTGACGATAGTTATTAAGTGTGTCTTCGTAACTAGTTAACTGGGACTTAATGCCAGGAAGGTGACTTTCTAAGAAAGATAGGCTCTTTTCTGCTTCCGCTGAATTACGCTGAACGTTTTGTAAAAAATAGGTTTGGCTAATATGATTGAGTATTTTAGAAATCTGCTGTTTATCCTCACCCTCAAAACTCAGTTTGAGCATACCTGTATTACTACCTTGTTCGAATAGAGACAAGGAAGATTTCAGCCATCCAATTGCAGCAAGTTCACTTCTCTTGCCAATAGCAAACTCGAAGCCGTTACTCGATTCAAAGCCTGCTACAAATAGACTGTACCCATCCACAGCTGCAAATTCACCTACTTTGCCTTTCAAGATAACGTGATCATCGCCACGAACTAATTGATAAATGCCTTGTTCTGCATCTAAAATTTGAATTTTATGGGAACCCGCTGTGTGCGGAGGAACAACAAAGCGGCTGACTTTAATATGATTGATGTCGCCTTTTAAGCGCGCAAGACCTTTACCTATATAAGGAAGATAGATAGGTGACGTAATAGTGGTAAGGTTAAATTTATCAACGGTTTCGCCCAAGATCATGCGAGATTTAATAATCTCTATTTCAGTCGTTACAGATGAATTTTGAGAAAATAACTCTCCCATATCACCAACCATAGATGAAATACCACCAGAGTTTTTTTGTTCAATTTGAATGAGTGCGTCCGCTTTATATATTGGGGTTGAAAGCAAAGCAAAAGCAATACCCAATATAGCAAAAGAAAATGTGGTCATCATGATTAACCATTTAGCATCCAGAAGAATACCAAGTAACTTTCCTAAATCTATATCTTCTACAATATTAGAATAATGTTGCTGAGATGGTTGTGTTGTCATCAGATTACTACTTCCTAAACTAGGTACTTAAGATAAGTAAATACGAATTTCGCATTCACTACCTTACATGGTTCTATTAGCTAAAGTGTAAAGCGTAGCATGCCATTGCTGGGCCTTAATTACAGTTTTCTCGCCCATGCCTGTGCTGCTTCGTCAATCAACTTATAAGCGTGTTCAAACGCCTCACGACTTTGTCGATAAGGGTCGGGAATGTCTTTTTGGCCAATCCAATGGCCAAACAGCATTGTTTTACCACGTGTTTCTGGCGATATTTGAGTGAGCGCTTCCAAATGCCCCTTCTCCATCACCAATATCAAATCATACTGAGCACAAAGCAGTGCCGTGACTTGTTGAGATTGATGATTTTCAACATCCACCCCATTTTCAGCGGCGATTAAGATTGCAGTGCCATCTGCCGGTTTACCGATTAAACGACTTTTTTCGGCTGCAATACCTGCAGAGGCTACATCTTTGTTGGGAAGCAATTTTTGTAAAACTCGTTCTCCTGTCGGTGAACGGCAAATATTACCCACACATACAACTAAAATTTTATTAAACATAACTGACTTATAACTTTAATGAGCTTTTAAGCTTAAAAAAAAAACAGATTACACACTAAATGTAACCTGACCTCATTACCAGTCGCGAACGCGCAACACAGATTCAGATAGTTCATTGAAACCTGAAATGGTTGGGAGTAGCTGACTGATCACTCGGTTCCAGCGGATAACAGGTGCGGCAGTAACATAAACGATATCGTATGGCTTTAGATCAAATTCGGTACCAATAACTAGTGCCGAGACATCTTCCATATTCAACTGGTAAATGTCCGCCATGCGTTCTGACTTATCATCAGAAGTGCGAATAACAAAGACACCAGTTGCATCGGCTGCCAGTTGGTCAATACCACCAACATTACTCAATGCTTCTGTTAAGCTCATACCCGCACGGTCAATCTTCAATAATTGAGGGTTGTTCACTTCCCCCATAACAAATATTTTTTGAGCGTCATTACGAGGCACGTGAACAATATCACCGGTTTGCAGCAGTCGATTTTGAGTCAAATCCCCCTTCTGCATTAGCGCATATAAAGAAACATATTCTTGTACACCATTACGTGTTAGCGAAACATTTCGCCAATCAGCATCTTCAGACAAACCACCAGAGCGATTTACAGCATCAAGTAAAGTTAGGGGGATGTTAGTAATCGCTTGTTGTCCTGGAGAATCAACTTCACCAGTAATGTAGGTTCTTTGGGAACGAAAACCCGCCACATTGACATCAACTTGCGGACTTTCAATATATTGAGAAAGACGCTTAGAAATATCAGTTCGAATCTCATCGACAGTCTTACCTAAAACATTAACACTTCCGATATACGGGTAAAATATAGTCCCATTAGATCTAACCCAATTACCAGCTTCCTCAGCACTACGGTAAGAGCCCGCAGGAATAGTCAGTTCAGGGTGATCCCAAATGGTGATATTTAAGATGTCACCGACACCGACTTTGTACTCATATCTTGCAATATCAACATCCAATTCAGGGTTCGCTTGGGAGACAGATAAGGTACCCGTTCGGTAATGTGAGACTGATTGTGCCGTAAGTGGATAAAGGTTAACTTCATCAGAAATATCCAACTCTTGCTGCTCCTCAGAGAGCTGAATCACATTCTTACCATCTGTAGGCAGGTGAGTTCCTGGAGTAGTACACCCTGCAAGCAATGCAGGAAGGAGCGCTAAAAGGAGACGATTTTTATTAATCTTCATGTTAACCAAGTCATAGAAACGGAATGTGTCGTGATATCCCAAAGGACACCCAAAGAAGTTAGAACAAACAATTTTATCAGCTACGCAGTATTTAATAGAGTTAATGAGGGCTATTACTGTGATATCGCTCCCACTTAATATCAAAGATAGGAACGCTACCGCCCTTTGATATTCCGCGACATCACACTGCGTAGTTAATCTGCCTCTATCTATCTGGAATTGAGATAGAGGTTTTTTGTCATAAACCGAGCCAAAGATCGGACTTTCACCCGGTTATTTTATTGCGTATGCATTATCCACAATTTGTGTTTATTATCAACCTAGTTGAATGGTTTAGGAGCAGATGCGAGTGAGCGAGTGGCGAAGAGCTAAAGAGCTAAAGAGCTAAAGAGCAGATGAGAGTAGCGAGATACGAGTAAACGAAGAGCCTAAAGCCGTGTCGGGATGCTTTTAGCTCCTCCCCTTTATCACAACTGTTGCTTGGCAGAAAATACCAACATAAGGGGAGGCTGGGAGGGGTTGGTAACACATAGATTAATATCCCCCTCTAACTCCCCCTTTGATGAATATCACGATATCTTAAGCTATTCGTTATTCGATTATTCGATTATTCGATTATTCGAGACTGCTCTTTCCCCGCTCTTCGTATCCCGCTTACTCGTCACCCGCATCTGCTTTCGATCTACTTAACGCTACTCGGCCTTTGGAACCAAGGTGAGCGAGCATCGGTTTGATCGAACAAGTTGTATTGCTTGTTCAGCACTTGCCCGCCGTCACGCGTGATCGGTAACCAGGTAAAACCTGCGCGGCTTGAGCTTGGTTTCACAGTAACAAGATCGAACGGAATCGATACATAGAAGCCTTTGGTGTAGCTGCCTTCACCGTATTCTTCGGTTGTCATGTCGGTTAAGCTAACAAACGCACCGGCAATAACGCCGCTCTTAAACTGCTTAGAGAAGTCGACACGAGTACCGATATCACCCGCAAGGAATTTACCAACGCCTACTTTAAGCAAGGTACCACTCAAGAAATCCCATTGTGGTGTGTAGTAACCCGTAATAAAACCAGTCGTGCCTTTATCGATCACTTTGTACGTTCGGCTGCTGTCGTCTGGGTTGACTTGGATCTCTTGATCAAACGTGCCAAACCAGCTTTCTGGGTCGCGCTGGCTTATTGCTGTCATGTCTGCACCAATGGCCCAGTTTTGGTTGAATGGGCGATACAGGATTTCGCCACCCACACCCGCGAACATGCTCTCTAGGTAACCGCCGTAAGCTTGGGTATAGATACCACTGCCATAGTCTTCAAACCACGTCAGTTGTAAACGGTCTAAACGAACCGGATCATCAACATAAGAGCGGAACAAGGTTCTTACCCTTGGCGTTTGGTCAGTGCCGTCTGATGGGATGGTATAGTTAAACTTGTCGTAGTTATCGACTAAGTTAACGTACAAAGAGCCCGACAGTTCAACATTGTTTAACGCCCAGAACGAAGCGTTGGTGTATAAACCCAAACTGTATAAATAGAAGTTTTCAGCCGAACCGAACGATTGAGCTAGGTTTGGTGAAATCGACACATCGAATCGCTCACGCCCATCATGATAAATAACGGATTTCTTACGCTCTAACTCGTGAGTATCGGTTGCATCACTGGTTTGAGCATTGAGATAACTGTTATTAGCCGCCGCTTTGAACGCTTGTGCATCTACCGTTGTCTCAGTGAGTTCCATCGATTTATCATTTTCGATGATTTTATAAGTATCGATGTAACTTGGCACCGCATTCGCAATCACGGTCGCACCGCGCTCAAGGGCGATATCTCTGTCTCGGTATTTAACCTGAGTACCCTTTACCACAATACTATTATCGTCGACCAAGATTTGCGCTTGTTCATAGCCCGCGATCGTTTCTAGCTCTTCCGCGAGGGCAGCCATATCAATATCATCAACCGTCTCGACATCGCTTGGGCGCAATTCTGCTGTTTCAGTATCTCGCCACACAGAATACATTTCATTGAAGTTGGTAGAAAGATCGAAGCCAAGGGTTAAAGTATCGCCTCGCTCATAGCTGACTTTCGCCGAACCCCAATCAGTGAAATGGTACACAGCACCCACGTTCCATGAAGTGTGTTGCGTCATGTCTACCCCACGAACGGCTGAAAAGTCTTGAGAATAATCATTACCATCGTACTCAACTTTCAAGGTTAGCGGCTTATAAGGGGTTTGGTATTCAAAACCACCATAAATCGCCGCATCACCTTTAAACCAGCGTTCAAAGTCAATACTGCCGCCATTGCCTTTAAAATCAGACGGGCGTTCACAATACTTATCGCTAGCTTTACACAATGGATTGGTAAAATTGCCACTTGTGCCCATGTATCCCCAAGCTATACCCAAGGTAAAATCAACGGGGCCAAAACGCTTGGTTGCCGCGACAAATTCGCCATCAAACAAACCTGTACCGCCGAAGTCACGCACACCTACCGAGACTTCCGGTAAGTAGTACCCTTCTTCGATTAAACGCAGTTTAAAGTCGATGCCTTTATCGGTGTATTTAGTACAACCACTGAATGAGTTTTGGGAGCAGTCTTGGTCTGCGCCTCCGCTATAAAGCATGTCTTGTACTTGTGTATAACGAATGGTGGTTTCAAGCCAAGGCATCACCTGCAGGCTGACGTTATAAAAGTAGTATTCATTGTTAAACGAAGCACTAAAGTTGAACTCACCTTCTGGTGCCATTCGGCCTGTTGGCATTTGCATTAAGCCAACACCACCAAAGTTCATTTGCGATGTTCTGTATTCAGTGTCGTCGAATGACGATTTTTCTGCTCGAATCGAAGAGGAATCAATGGTTGTTTCGGCTCTAATCGACATACTATTGGTCATTAATAAAGCACACGTAACCGATGTGCACACTGCCGATAGGGGGAATGATTTCTGTTTCAGCATTACAGGCCAACCTTATGACGTAGCAAATCGACAATATCTTGGTTCAACGTTGAGTATTCCGATGGCAGAGAGTAGAACGCCATAAATACGATAGCACCAGGTGCTAAGTACACCGGCTGTTCGTTCCAGTATGCATATTGAATGGTTTGCACCACGCCATCTGGCTGAACAACATAAGCCACGCTTTTATCTGCAGATTCACCAATAAAGCCATTCGGCAATGCATCGAGGTAATCATTCAACGTTCCATGCTCAATCAGATTCATTGTTACCGACTCTTTCATTGCACCCATCAACTGAATTGACGTTGGTCGTTGTGGTAAGTACAGAGAAAAGGCTTGAGTTTCACTAGTCGACACTCTTTTAATGGCAGCAGACGACGGCTTGTTAATATTGGAACTTGAAACAAGTAACGGATTCTTATCTGGTTGCGAGATAACCGCATTTCGGTCTAATTCAATAAAAACTCGATTGAGATATTGGAAAGAGGCTAACTGTTGGCGCACTAAGTTTGCTTCTGGCTCTTCTACTGCGAAAGCTTCAAGCTGGTTCAGTACATTGCGCTTTTTGGCTTCGATAGCTTGGTTAGCTTCTTTAAATCCAGTAACTGCAGTCGCTTCAGTATTGGTTATATCAAACAGTTGAGCCGAAAGGGGGAAGTAACCAATAGTACCGTTAGCGTTAGAGCTCGCATTCGCGTTTGCGTCGTCTAATACACGAAGCAGTCGAACGTTAGTTTGATACTCAAGCGTCACACCTTGAAGAGGAAGCTCGATTGTTGTTTTAATCGACGAAGAGCGTTCAGGCGTAACAAGATCAGAAGCCGAAGAAGCGGAGCTCAAAGCAAACAAAGCGCTCATCATTAACAGAGCTCTCATCGTTAATAAAGTTCTCACCAATGGCAACCGACGTCCCATCATTTTTGATGTATGACTCATATAATTCATCATTTTAGTTCATTACCCTGTTCGTTAATTGCTTTGATAATGCTTAAGGACGGTTAACTCAAGCCTTGTCATATCAGGGCCTAAATACTGTATGGTTTTTACCACTTTGCCTTCGCTGTCGACCCAATATTCGTTGGTGATGTCTTGTTCTAATATTGGGAATTGAATTTTTTCTTGGAATTTCTTGGTATCGATAGACGCTAACGGAGTTTCAACCGTGTCATTTCCCACATACGTTCGGGTGATGTTCGCTTTATAGCCGAATCGATAGTTAGGTTGCCAGTCGTAAACCGCTTGCCATTTTTGGGCACCGGGGTTGTCAGACACATCAAACGCATAAGCAGAGTCTGGCGACGAGCTGTTTGCAGAAGAGAATGCATTCAACGGTTGGAATGCCAAACCAGAGAGGTTTTCGTAAGGAAGCAATAGCGTTTGTACAATACGTCCATTTTCAGTGACGATCATCGCTTTGTCAGAAGACATCCACTTTAACTGCTCTGCGCCCGTTTGCGGGTTTTCACCGACGTACGCTAAGACCATGAAGATCTTACCTTGGTCATTCACTTCGGCATAAATGCTGGAATAAGGTAACGTTTGAATGTATTCCTTGGATAGCTCAACATCGGAGCTTCCAAAAAAGGCTTCATCAAAAGTAGAGTTAACGTCTTGAAACTGCTGAGAACAACCAGCAAGAAAAAGACCAAGAGATATGATTAGAGGTTTAAGCATGACGAGTTCTGCTTCCTAGCAATCTGGTTGCTGATGTCCAATATGGAAAATTAATCAATTAGATATAAAAAAACCACTTTATGCTTTCACATAAAATGGTTTTAAACGCCTACTCAAAAATTATCGAGTCGTTGTTGTCGTTGTTGCACCGCTTTCGTTAGAAGCAACCGCTACTGCTGCTGCTGCCGCTACTGCTGCTGTCGCTACTGCTACTGTTGTAGCCGTACCAGTTGCAGCTGCAGATGCACCAGCGCCTGCTGCTGTACCAGTACCTGAACCAGTACCCGCCGCAGCTGTTTCTTCAGCTGCAAATGCAGCACCTGAGAAGCTAACTGCTAATGCAGCTGCTAGAGCCATCTTTTTCATAATGATTTCCATTAATATAAACGTTTATATGTAGAGAGTAAGTTTTACACCCTCAATCAGTTGCTCAGCTTAAACAACTGATTGATCATCATAGATAATAACCACAATCAAGTAAATGGATAAATCATAAGCAATACCTTATAAAGCATTATTTAGGAAATAGCGTCACATAAAAATGGCCTTAGAGACTGTGGAGGTCAACAAAGCTATGTTTGTATAACGCAGAAGCCAGTACCTATGATCATAAGAGAGCGTAAACCATATCTAACTAAACCCTGTCGCCAGAGCCTTTACCTAATACGGTTTGAATAATGTATTGAAAGTACAATTTAGTACTCAACGTCTGAATCATGCGTTGATCCCACTCCGCGAGTTTTTTCGGTGTCGACATGTCGATATCATTGATTTGAGCTAGTCCGGTTACGCCAGGCCTTACCGCCAGCACGCCTCTCGACTCTCTTTCATTGATGAGCTCTTGCTGGTTAAACAGGCATGGCCTTGGACCAACTAAACTCATTTCACCTTTAAGTACGTTGTATAACTGAGGCAGTTCATCAAGCTTGGTCTTACGCAGGAATCCACCGAGCTTAGTCACTGAACTCGCTCCAACTAAATGGGTCGCAACAGATTTTGTTTCCACTGGCATAGTGCGGAATTTAACTAAAGTGAATGGCTTTTTGTTGCGACCAACTCGGGTCTGAAAAAAGACAGGAGAACCCGTGTCAAAGTAACCAAGGATACAAATAATGAGAAATGCTGGCCAAAGGAACAGCAAACCAAAGAAAGCAAAAATAAAATCGAACAAACGAATCAAAATATGTGTCCTATCAAATTCGGATTGAAAACGTGGGGGCACTATAAGCACCACTAATCAATAAAGGATACCTGAAAAATTTATGGACAAGAAAGCCATAAACTACCTAAAACGCATCAATGCGACTTCAAGTAAGCTTCTACGGTTCTTTTGATCCCTTGTTCAAAACTTACAGGGGGGTTCCATCCCAATATCTCTTTCGTCAAACCTATATCCACTTGGAGGTTGCCGCATATTCTTTGCGCTATGTGCTGTCTATTTAAAACTGACGATCCAGCTTGTATCCAAGACATTGGGATTGGAATTAATCGCGGTGATTTCCCCATAGCATGAGCGATGGTTTGCATCAATTGAGTTGTCGATACATCCTGATCATCAGAAGCTAAGAAGGTATAGCCCGGAGCTGAAGGGTGCTCGCAACAAGTTAGTATCAAATCGGACAAATTATCCAAATAAACCAAGCTTCTCTGGTTCTTTATAGCACCAAACGGTAACGGAATGCCTTTATCAATCAAACGCATCATAGATAAGAAATTTGCTTTGACGCCAGGCCCATAAACTAATGGAGGCCTAATGATAACCACTTCTAGCCCTGTCTCTTTTGAAAGCTTAGCCAACTCAACTTCAGCTTCATACTTGCTCAAACCATAAGGGTCTTGCGGAGTATTCTTTAAATTCGGTTCAAAGGGTAAATTTGGCTCACTGAATTCACCGTTAACTTTAATAGAGCTGACAAATACAAACCTTTTAACGCCCGCTTCAGCGGCTTGCTTCGCTAGGTTCAAAGTGCCAAGGGTGTTGATATCTCGATAGGCAGTTAAAGCACCTTGCTCACTCTCATTCATTTGATGCACTCGAGCAGCACAATGAACAACACAATCCACACCTTCGAATGCACCAGACCAATCGGTACTCGAATCAATAGAAGAAACAGCAAAGCTATTAACGGCCAAGTTATTAACAAACTGGCTATTAACAAACAAGCTATTAGGCTGTATTTGTGCCGCTTTTCGCACTACAGGCACAACTTCCCACTGACACTCTTGTGCTAAATTCGCAACGCGAGAGCCGACAAAGCCCGTACTACCAGTGACTAATAATTTCATAATACAAAAAAGCTCTACATATTGAATAAAAAACAAGCAGCATCAACAGCAAAACTACTGAGCAACACAGAACCATCAATTACGACTAGCTTACCGCACTTAAGAGCATTAAAATATCGCAGATATTAAATTACTCAGCTACAGCTTGTAAGCCTGATTGAGAACAGTTACCAAGGAATATAATGATTAAGCCGATACGCCTTATCCTCAATACTAAACGAAAAAATAAGCGTTTGATCAGTATTGGCTACGACATATTCGCGATAACTATATCGGTTTATTTAGCTATAGCTTTAAGGCTAGGCACATACACTTTTGAACTGGGTTTAGATGAATGGGTAACACTATTACTCACCATTTCGGTGACTATATTTAGTTTCGCTAAACTCGGGATGTATAGAGCGGTATTACGCTACATGATGTTTCCTGCGGTCGGGAACATATTTCTCGCGGTGTTTATATCATCGCTCACCTTAGTCTTGAGCGGATTCTTCTTTCATACCTTCATCCCCAGAAGTGTCCCTTTTATCTATGCTGGGTTAGCCATACTGACATTAGGCGGGCCAAGAATCATGATCCGCTCTGCTTATGACCAAGTTTTTAAACGAAAAAAGCCCAATGTGTTTATCTACGGGGCTGGCGCAACAGGGCGAGAACTCACATACGCTCTGATCCATGGTGATGAGTACAACCCTGTTATTTTACTCGATGATGATCCTAGTAAAAGAGGCAATATCTTCTTTGGATTAAAAGTCCATCATCCTAGTGAATTTGAACACCTTCAATCTCTGTACCAGCCAGTAAAACTGTTGCTTGCGATCAACAATATCAACAAAGGTAAGAGATTAAGACTTGTAGAAAAACTGTCTAATTGGCCTATCGCTATACAATCCGTACCGTCAGTGGAAGATATCGCTGCAGGCAAAGCAACGGCGACCGAAGTAAAAGATCTTGATGTTGCTGATCTATTAGGTCGAACACCGATTACCCCAGATAACAACTTATTGACTAAGAATATATTCGATAAGAATGTCATGGTTACCGGAGCCGGAGGTTCAATAGGTTCTGAACTGTGCCGTCAAATCATAGCTCAAAAACCAAAAACACTGGTCTTATTCGAGTTAAATGAATATAACCTTTATAAGATCGAACAAGAGCTCAATGCGACCAAGCATAACCTTAAAAGCCAAACTAAAATTATTGCTGCACTAGGCTCAGTTCAAAGACAAAATCGCCTTGAAAAGCTAATGACAAGCTATGAAGTTGACACTTTATATCATGCCGCAGCCTATAAACACGTACCTCTAGTCGAAGACAATGTCGTAGAAGGGATCCGAAATAATGTTTTTGGGACATTATCCTGCGCGCAAGCTGCAATAGAATGTGGTGTTAAAAATTTCACTCTCATTTCTACAGACAAAGCCGTGAGGCCAACGAATGTAATGGGAGCCAGTAAAAGAATGGCGGAGCTCGTTCTTCAAGCTCTGGCAGACAAAGATACTCAAACGACCTTTACTATGGTGAGGTTCGGTAATGTTTTAGGCTCTTCTGGGTCCGTTGTACCGCTATTCAAGAAACAAATTAAAGCCGGTGGTCCCGTCACCGTTACGCATCCAGACATCATCCGCTATTTTATGTTGATTCCTGAAGCGGCGCAGCTCGTCATTCAAGCTGGCGCCATGGGTAATAATGGCCAAGTGTTCGTGTTGGATATGGGAGAGCCAATTAAGATCCTAGACCTAGCAAAACGCATGGTGCACCTGATGGGAATGAAAGTGAATCTTGGTTCAAGTTCGGATGAAGGCGATGTTGAAATCAAGTTTACAGGCCTGAGGCCTGGTGAGAAGCTATATGAAGAGCTTCTTATTGGGGACAATGTTGAAGGAACCAGCCACGAAAAAATCATGACGGCAATGGAAAGTATGCTTAGTTGGCCTGAGATGCAAATACTATTGAACGAGCTAGACCAGTGCTGCCATGATTTTAATGTAGAGTGCATCAAGCGTATTCTACTCGATGCACCGACTGGATATAAGATTAATCATTAATTAATCGTTTGATGAGAATAGCATTTTGCTGACAAAAGTTTTGATTAATCGGATTCAATTGAATGTTTGTAGTCTTTCTTTCTAGATCAAAATAATCAGCATCACCCAATAATCGCCTCAATTCAGATAAAAAATCTGTGAAACAAATAGGTTTGGGGCCTGGTGTATAACGATCATAATCTAAAGAAAATCCCACTTCTGATTTGTAGTGCTCCAAGTCATATGGTAAAAAAATGATTGGCCTGTCTAACAACAAATAATCGACATAAATACTTGAATAGTCAGTTATTAACAAATCAAAACTAGGTAGAACCTCGTTAATATCTTCTTGGTCATCTTTAGTCAAAAGCTCCACATGACTTAATTCAGATAAAAAGGTTTCGATACTCTCTTCAAAATTTGGATGGAGCCGAATGTATATAGTTAAATTATTTTCCTTTAAAAAAGCATCTAATACCTTAGCGTCGAAATCAGAAAAAGGAAATATTTGTGTGCTAGAGAATGGGCGCCAAGTTGGCGCATAGAGAACTTTCTTACGGGGCTCAATACAAGGTTTTAAAGCTTCAGAAGACATAAATACATCATTTCTTGCCAAACCAGCCCGGAGAACGCGTTTAGCCCCAATTCCTAAACACCGTTCCCAATTTTCATCAAAAACCTTAGAAGTTGAGAAAAAGTATGAAAAGTTGTATTTAACTATATTATAGTAAATGCTTTTTTTTAAACTTGGATATTTCTCCGATAACCCTACATTTTTCAAAGGTGCTCCATGACTTAAATGAACAATAACTCTTCTGAACCTAAGAAAAAAACCGCCTACAGGGGTTTCTATAGAAGATGTAATCCAAGTATAACTTAGCAGAACCTTAAAAAATCCGGAAAATGTATAAGTGCTAATAAAGTAATCTCCATATTTCAAGGATAGTTCTTCGCGCTTTTCTTTATCATTAACGACATACATTACATTAAAATCGTCGGCATAATGTTGAATAAAATATAAAAATAAGTACTTAGAAGAATGGTTAAAATGACAGTTAAACTCAGAAGAAAACACTATCCACTTCTTTTTCCTAGGTGCAAACAAGAAGAGTAAAGAAGGCACTAGCCCCAACAAAACAAGAGAAACTCTGACTATTGCATATTTATTTACATTGTTCATGGCATTCGATTACTGTTTAATACTTTAATTTTTGAAAGTGAGGAAAACATAGCTTTTATTGAGTTATTTGTAAGTCTGGATAAAAGTAGTAACAACAATGCTGACATAACCGGCAAATCAAACTTCATAAAAACAAAGAAAACAAGAAAGAAAGTAAACAAGAAAAACACACCACTAAAAATATTTAAAGCTTGTGGTATAGTGACTTTCATTTTTTCTTTAAGTTTATACTTACTATCAGTAAATAAAAAATATTGAACAATAAAATAATAGATTACAAAACCCAAAAAAAACAAAAAAGCATATTCGTAGGAAAGGCTCATAAAGACCAAAAAAGAAATGCACAGCATAACCAAACTTGATAGCACATCGATATAAGGGGTATACAACTTCCTTATAAATTTAATACTCATGCCATCAAAGTCTTTAGTTCCTTGCAACTTAAGCTTTTCAAGATTGAAAGCTCGCGAGTAGTAAATTTGAATAACCAAATTTAAAATATAGAGCAGTGATGTAACAAAAAGAATTAATGCAATATAAGCATTTGTACCTAACTGCTCCTCTATCTCTTTAAACATCCCCACCTGACTAGTTCCAGATATCAGCAAAAAGATCTTTAGAGGCAAAAACATAACCAACATATTGGAGAATTTCCCTGTAAATCTTAGCGTTGATAGCAATATTAACCTTACAGAAAACCTATTTCTAAATAAAGAAAACAACTTTGTGATAAACACCCAGTCTTCATATGCTTTAATAACGAGCGTATTAAGCCGCGAAACCATTAAATTGCCTTAGTTATCTCAATAATTTCAGTTGTAGAAATCGAAGGGGTACGAGGGAAATAGACAACTTCACAAATATCTGAAAACTCATCAAAACGCCCTTTCCAATCATCTCCCATAGCAAGTATATCGGCACGATAAAATTCGATATACTCGCGTTTTTTCTCTAGAGAGTGCTCAAAGAACACCTCATCAACAAAGGAAAGTGATTGTACAATTTTCATTCTATCATCTTGTGAATAAACCGGATTTCTTTGCTTTTTATTAAAATTGAGCTGGTCAGTTGATATGCCTACAATCAAAGTATCACCTAATGATGCACAACGCTCTAATATGTTCACATGACCAACATGAAAAATATCGTAAGTACCAAACGTTATAACTCGTTTACTCATTGCAGATTCCTATCTTTTTAATAACACGATTGGAGGAACTTCCGTCCTCGTATGGATTATACTTTAAGTTAAACTCATCATGAGATACTTTCTGAACACTAGATTCGACTAAGTTTAATCTTAAAGTATTCATATCATAACATATCTTACCCGGTAATTCTGAATGAACATCTAAATAAAATCCGCGATTTTTCTTACTATACTCATCAAGGTCAGGCATAAAAAATAGAATAGGACGATTTAAAATAGCATAGTCGAAGAATAAGCTCGAGTAATCAGTAATAAGAAGATCAGATACTAACATCAAATCATTTACGTCATTATAATCAGAAACATCTTTAAACTCAGAGGCTTTCTCACTCAAATGTGTAAAGTAGTGTCCTCGATACAAAAATACAAAGTCATCTAGGCCGTCAATAAATTTAGGATGGTCAAGTAAATTAACTAACATATGTTTCCCCGTATCTGAAGAAACGTTATTATCTCTCCATGTGGGAGCATATAAGACTATCTTCTTCCCTTCGGGTATATTGAGCTTATTTCTAATTTTTTTTAGATAATACTTATCGTCAGCTCGATTTACCAAACTATCATTTCTTGGGTATCCGACTTCGACAATCTTCTGATTATCTAGCCTAAAAGATGATGAGAAACAAGTCGAAGAAAACTTACTTGGAGACAAAAAGTAATCTAGTCTTTTTGACTCGTTTTTATAAGAAGCTTTTAAAGCTCTTAAACTAACCTTTTTATTTAATCCTTCATTGATATCACAGCCAATTTTCTTTAATGGTGTCCCGTGCCAACATTGGATATAAATTTGATTTTTTTTCTTATGGATTTCATATGGTAACCTACAATTAGAAATCCAGTACTTAGCTCGAGCATAAGCTGAAAAATACTCTCTACTTTTAAACTTAACGAACTTTGTGTTTGGGTCTTCAAGTATTTCATTAGAACCAGATGTACTATTCACTACCCAAATAAACTTTAGCTTTCTATCTTTTTTTAACTCTTCATATAGAGCGAAAGGGGAATCACATATATTTTTCCCACTAAATGACTCCATAACTATTAAGTTTTCTTGAACTTTTAATCTTCTAGAGTAGACTCTATACAAGTTACAGGAAACAATTCTATACCCTCTCCTCAAAATAGAATCAAGCACTCCAAACTTAGATAAAAACTTAACCAAAAGAAACTTAATTTTCATTGCAATCAAACTCTTCATCAATGGAGGAACAAAACCTATTGAAAGAATCAGGGGTATCAGGGCCGAGAGACTCTTCCTTAATCATGGCTCTCTGACTGTATAAGTAATCGTCTTTAGAAACCTTTGAGAAAAGTTCAATAAAATCATCATCTATTTGGTATATGTAAGCAGCTTTTGTAGTCTTGAATTCATTATTAAATCTATCAACAGGTATGGATGACGGATTAGTTACAAAGAAAGGCTTATTAGTTTGTAAATAATCATTCATAACGCTAGAGATATCGGTCACCAGAAAAGAACTTAAGTTCATAAGATCTAAAATGTCTGCACTTTCCTCTACAGTTCCATTTTCTGAAGTTCGAACCAAGCCCATAAGCAGAGAAAGTTCTTCTCTATACTCTCTTTTGACATGACCTGTTAGAGGGTGAGGCTTAAAGATAAATTGCGTACCGCTGCTTATCAGTTGATTTATCAGATTTTTGCCATGACTTATAATTGAACTATAACAAGCGTTTTCATCAAACCCTTCCCATGTAGGAGCATATAAAACTAAGTTTGGTAATGATAAAGAGTTATCCAATTTAATAGATAACGGTGGCCTTCCTATTAAACGGCAACGCTCCTCTGAAACATTAAACCCAGCATCTTCCATTCGGGTTTTAGCCATGTTTCCTGCTAAATACCAAATATCATATGCATTTAAAAACCTACTAGTATTAACTATTTTATCACTTTCGCCATGATTTATGAATATGTGTTTAATATCAGTACGCCTCATCATTTGGGCATTCTTAATGCCATTTGCTGGATAAAGACATACCTTAGTACTAGAAGATATTAGCTGTTCTACATCTATCATTCTTTTTGCATAAGCGAATGGTAAATTAGTTTTAGTACTACTATTCAGCCAAAACTTTTCCCTAGCTACAACTAACACTCTTCTGTTTAGCTTTTCCAGAGTACTGATCCATTGCTCTAACTGATAGTTTCCGCCCTTCACGCCACAAACATACATAATTACTTCTGGATCATATTCAAGAATAAATCTTTTAGTCTCAGAATCTTGGGAGCATGAACTAAATATGTGATGGTAATAAATTGTTACTAGAAATGGTAACACTGATAAAGCTACCATCAATGAGGAAAATATTATCAAGTCATAAAGATAAATAGCATAAAGTGAAGGTGTCAGTACTCTAAGATAAGGAGTAAATAAGCTGACAAAGTGATTTAATTTGTCAGAAAAATTAGATAGCCCATTTATATAACAAGTACTATTTCCAACATGATATTTATTGGAAAGACCAAAGAGTATTATGGATGTTTCAATAGCAGCAGCAATCATAAACCCAACATCGTCCATAACGTATATAGTGCGTACAACTACAAATATTGGGTACCCTTTCACCCACAAATATTTAATTGCTTTATTCTCAAAAACAAAAACAGCTTCAATAGCAAGAAGAAAAAACAAAAATAAACTGTTATCTTTAGCTATAAAAAAAGCAATAATATTTAATAACAAAAACAATAACAAGTAAAACATATCGCGCATATAAACACCAAACTATATAGCTAAAATTTAGTCACTTAAATAAAATCTATAACACAGCAAAAAATATTTTCAAAAGCTTCTCATTATTAATTTTTGCTTGTAGACAACTTCTTTTTTTATGTTTTCGACAGTCTGATTATAGTTATCAGGGGCCACAATTACTGAGTTGATCGTCACAACATCGTTACACTCTTTTTCATAACCGCTTCTAAAATAGTTACCGATTGGAGAAATTGCATGTAAGTAAAATTTAACACCGTAAGCTGCTGCAAACTCTGTAATAAAGGATGAAATACCGATAACAGTATCTAATTGAGGTAATATTCTGCTTAATGTGTCAAAATCGTTCCTAATATCAATATTTCCGAAATATTTCACATTATATTTTTCACAAATTTCTTGCTCATAATTAGTAAGATTTGAAGCAAGAGAAAAGAACTCTATCTTAGGAAACTCTTCGAATAACGGAATATAATCATCTAGTGATAAGTAATGCCTATACCTTGTATTTGTAGTCAAGCTACTAGACCAAAGTATTCCCACTTTAATCTTGTCTGAATCGAGTGGGATTTCATTTAAATGATCACAACTCAGAAACCTACCTTTTCTCTCTAGTAAAGGGTAATCATTCCAAACTAAAGATATATATTCATTTAACATACAAATAACATCAAATTCATCCGATATTTCCAGAACTTTATTATCTATATATTTCCCTAATACACGACATGATACATTCGTACTTTGTCCTGCGTAGACATCTTCAAAAGGAATTTGATCCCACTTACGCCTAACCGGAAGAAAGCTTATATTTTTAAAGTTTTTTGAAAAAATATTTTCCAATCTGGGATCACAGGTTACAGTGGCGTTAATATTATATTTATCAATATAAGAATAGAACTCAGACATTCTTAGCTCATCACCAACACCTTCCTCAGCTATTATCAACACTTTTTTATTCGATAAATCCTTGATTGATTTTTGTTGTGATAATACCTGTAATGGGAATCTATTTTTTAATGAACGATTTAAAGGCCTTTGCTGCTTTAAATTATAAGCTTGTGAGTGTAGTCCTCTAGCAAACAAATATTGAAACGACTCAGTGTCAACACTTTTATTCATACCATCTGGTAGTTTCTTAGAATAAGATGATACATTCCTATTTCTTAACTTTAAATATAGGCCAATCCTTGAAGCATTACTATAATTGATGCAATCATACATTTCCTTATAAGCATTTACATAAGAATGATTCATGACAATACATTTCTTAAAGCAGCGAATAGCAGCGTCATGAGCATCTCTTGATTTATATATCAGCCCCTTAATATAGCAACCTTCTACTGAAGTTAAATTTAAAGTATCACCTAGTACAACTTCAGCACTGACATAGTCATGCAGACTTAAAAACACCATCAATAACTTGTGACTTGTATTTTTCCTTTTCAAATCCTCCAATGCCCAATGTTTAATTTTTCTTTCTAGTAAAGAAAAATCCTCAGACGTGGACGAATAAACTGAACAAAGGTTTGCAACGACCGGGGATAGTAATGCATCGCTAGAAGTTGCATTGATAAGAGCTTCGATTTTCGAGTAATTGCCACTTTCCCATAAGTATTTCAACCTAAAAGCCACAGATTGAGGTGCTTTCGGAAAATCCCTAATAAATAATTTAGTATACAAGTCTAGTTCTTTATTATCGTTGGACTGAAAAAAATAGTTAATAACGACTTGATATACATCGCTTGTGAAAATCAACTCATCTTTTATTAAATTTATAAGATATTTAGCCTCTTCAAATCTCTTCATCTCTATATACAAGCGAACTTTAAAGATGATTAGATATTTTCTAAGCAATAAGTCATATTCGGAAACCAGAAACTCATCAATTAAATTACATAATTCTTCATAATCCCCTATAGAATATAAAATTTTCAACTTGAGTTTTATTATTCTTTTTTTATACTTTGAATTCTCAAGGTCATCTTTCAAATGCTGGGAGTAAATAGTATCAGCATTAAAATTTCTATTTAGTTTATTTTCAATTTCAGCTAATTTAAGCCAATGTTTTGTTTTCTTTTTCTTAATCCTCAATAAGTGATATCTAGCTTTAGTCAAATTACCATCAGATTCAAAACACAATGCCAATCTATAATTAGTTGTGCTAACATTTCCTAAGCAATAAATGTGATAAGCAGTTAAGTAAGACTTGAATTGTATAGCTTTGTCAAACTCAATCTGTTGAGGATTATCTTTTTTGTTATTACTTTGGAGCCTTAGATTTCTCCTAAGCCTATTAACGATATTTCTTAAAACTTTTTTTCTACTCACTGAAAACCTATTTGTTTTATAATAATACTAAAGTGAAGTTTAAACGCATATCTAAAACAGTAATAATTAACATCAATTCCTAGATATAAAATTTGAGATTTTTTTCAAATTACTAAGATTTGCTATTTCTTCTGCTGGTATCTTTAACTCAAAGAAATTTTCAAGTTCCATAATAAGGAGCAAGTGCTTGAATGAGTCCCATTCAGGCACACTATCCATAGATACTTCAGAAAAGTTTAGAGATGTCTTACTAACAATTCTATTAAATATGGCAAAAATTGAACTTTCAAAGCCTTTATTGTTAGTTTTATTATTGAAACCGAAATTAAAATCTCTTGGATACTGTTCTATAAATTGAAGGGTACCCAGTTGTTCATGTTTTACTGTAACAAAAAATCTTTTTTCGAAACCAAAGTGTTCAATTGGTGACAATATAACGGAAGAAATATCATCACCAGCACTATTGATTATAGAATCAACACATGGGACCGTATAACAAGGGTAATAAGCACCACTATCAATATGAAACGAGTTCCCCATAAAAGGTTTTTCTACTTCATGATTTGGTGAGACTACTTCGATTACACCTTGATCCTCCAACTCAACGTATGCATATGCGATATTCGAGTTACTAATCGGTCCTCGAATAATTTTACTCCCCGGTATTGATAGCAAAGAGTTTATTGTCGCCATTATATCTGACACATAGATGCTGCTATGATTAGTATAAAGCACCGTACTAAATATATTTTTCATTTTTATTAACCTAAAGTTTCCAATCTATACTTGTTATTTCTGATTCAGGTGGCAAATTACCTTCGCTAACTTCATACACCCACTCTCCATCTTGATGTATAAAACCACAATCTTCATACAGATCTTTCACCGGAATATTTTTATTACTAGGCTTAAAAGAGCCTACTAATTTATAAAAACCGTTTTCAAAAGAATAATTAATTAACTTTGATATTATTGCCTTTTCTATATCTCTTCCCATAACACGACATGACATGACAAAATTGTCTATGATACAGACATCGTCTTCAAGATAGAGCACTAGAGCTGCAACACCTTCAAAATCTTTGGAGTATTTGTCTTGTGCTTTGACGTGTAATATTTTTTTCGAATCACTCACTCTCCAATCAATTAATTGCTGCTTAGTGTAGCGAGTCGTTGTCGTATTAAACTGATTTGTTTTACTAAACAGTTGTAAAGTTCGATCGAAATTGTCATTATTTATATTTTCAACGATAACTTTAATTTCAAGACTTTTGAGGAACTCTACACGGTCAGTAAATGATGTTTCAGTTCTTTTGATATCAACTCTTTTTTTATACAACTCTGCTCTACGTTTATCAGATTCATTTACTTGCTGTACATATAGTTCAGGCAACTTAGATATAAATTGATACCATTCAGCAGGGTCTTCAGGTAACTCAGGAACAAAAACATCTGGTGTATTAGCTCTCACTTCAGCTCTTTCTGCCGGGTTATCATCGATAAAACAAAATGATTGAAGACCTAAATTAAGTTCAGAAGATAATTCTTTAATATTAGACGATTTAGGAGACCAATTTATTTTCCAGCTTACAAAGTCATTCTGCTTTAAAAGCATTTCTGGGTGACTTTCAATAGCTTCTAAAGCAACAGATTTAGTATTCTTACTGCAAATCGAGAGTAAAAAACCTCTTTCTTTCAGAGATAGGAATAGTGATTGCAAATCTTTATATATATTCCCTGGGTAATCTCCACCTAACGAAATACCATCGATACCATCATCTCCAATAACACCTTTCCATAAAGTATTGTCTAAATCTAAAACTAAAACTCGAGCAGTCAAAGAATTGGAAGACAGGATACTACCTACGATCACTTGGCTATACTGATTTAAGAATTCACTATTAAATGGACCTCTCGCCAAATACCAATACTTATCAGAAAATGACTGCCCTTCTGAAGAGACTAAATGCGAGTAAGGTAATACTTCAACTATACCAGTTTGCTTTAGAGCATATAGTCGAGCATTCCACTTCTCAACTATATTTTTTAATTTTGAGTTACTTTCTTTTTCCGAGCCTGATAAAGGAAAACTCTTCTGTATGGCAAAATCAGCCACAAAAACTTTATTACCTCTTTTAGCAATAGAAGTAATAAATAAAATATACTCTTCAATCCTTGTTTCTGCGGAAAGCATAGATGTTTCTGTGATCGGTTCATATATAGATAAGAGTAAATCTTCAATTCGCTCTATGAAGCAGTATACCGCTGATGGATCATTAGTCTTGAGATCTTTATCATTCAACAAATCAAGGTTGTACTGACCAAAATTACTTTTTTGCGCTTTATAAGGAAACACTGCATAGAGCTCTTGCTTCTTATTTAGGAAATCTAAGAGGAAATCAGTGTTGTGAGATGCAAATAAGTACAGATCAGGTTTCAAAATTGGTGAGTTTTCTGGCCAAACATGTTTAATGTAACGCACGTTTCTTTGAGTTGACTCAGCACCAGGAGGAAGAGGACACTCAATAAACCCAAATTTTTTGTGTAACAACCATACACCATCATTCCCCTCAACAACATCTCCATAAATTTCATGAAGTTTAAGTATGGTGCCTGCATAGTGTAATGCTGCTTTTTCAGCTTCCATCCAGGCTATTGTTTTCTTCTGTCCGTCTAGTGATGCATTGTCAAGATAAAAGCCCCACCACGCAGTTCGAACATCGGTATTAATTCGATTAAAAATAATAAGACCAATCGGTACATTTTCAGACTCCAGTACTAATAACTTTCTGTCATCTGAAGACATCGTGTTATTCCACCACTTAGAATGCTCTTCCTCTTGAATTATATGATTTGTTAGCATCACAGCCCTAACCTCGAGATGATTTCGCCATTTAAGCACCGTCCACTTATCATCGTTTGTTGCTTCTCTAACACTATAAGTCATATTATTTACTAATCTCTTCTAAATGTTGTACTACCCGTAACGCACCTTTTCCATCGACCAGTCTCTCACAGCAAAGGGCTTGCTTATAAAGTGAATGAGGGGCACCAGTCAAACTCTTATAAGCTTCTGCGTAATCCATAGAACTTAAATGTTGATTTGGTCCCATGTAGTTGTGACCATTTATTTCACTCAAGTCACGAGCTACTTGCTCTTGGTTTTCCGCAACAGAACAAACTATAGCAGGTATACCTAAAGCACATCTCTCCCAAGTGGTCGCACCTACAGCGCCGACAAACAAATACGCAGATGATAGAAAATCAGTCATATTTTTCACTTGTATATGAACTGAACATCTATTTTTATATTGCTCAACTAGTTCAATTATCTGTTTTTTATTTGGGTTATTTTTACCGATAATTACACAAAAATGGTCCTGTGTATCAACGCTAAGTAAACCATGTAACGCTTTCGTCGTCTCGTTAGTCGCATCAATCCCACCAAAGAAAAGAACCACCTGATGTTGTTCCATTCTTGTCATGTACGGTTGAAGTTTATTTCGCGCAACTGCGAACTCGTCTCTTAATAGCGCAAATTTCGGTCCACATAATTTTGTCACCTGCCCTTTAGTAACGGGATCGTAACGTGTATCTCCCAAAATTGAGTAATTCTGGTCTAAAACAATATCGACATCTAACATACGATCTGCCAAATCGTCGACTTGCATTATTGTTTTGGTCAAAGATTTTAATGTGCTATGCCATCTTGAATCGATAGAGTAATGATCAACTATCAAGCAATCCAAAACA
This sequence comes from Vibrio sp. 10N.261.51.A3, assembly GCF_041471965.1. Taxonomy (NCBI): domain Bacteria; kingdom Pseudomonadati; phylum Pseudomonadota; class Gammaproteobacteria; order Vibrionales; family Vibrionaceae; genus Vibrio; species Vibrio sp. 10N.261.51.A3. The sequence goes on along the minus strand of NZ_JBFRPK010000051.1, from coordinate 22,409 downwards.
TCGCTATTATAATCTGCAAGCTTATCACTGATCGCTGTATAGGATTGATTAATCTCATTTTGATAGCTAACTTCAAGCCAATCTGCATGGGGACAGTGCTCGTTTGTTGTGTATTTATCAAGAGGCTTAGTTAATAACACAACGTCAAAATTTTCCCTGATAATTTCGATCAGGTTCCCGTTTAACTGGCGCACAACAAAGAATACGGAATGGCCTCTTTCCACCAGCTTGTTGGCTAACGTCAACATCCGATAAGAGTGCCCCGTCCCCATTCTCAAGGATGCGTCAACTCTTATAGCTATCAGCACTTAATAGCCCCCGTTAAAAGTTTAGAGACCATTAGCGCATACTCCCAGTCATCAGGAGTATCTAGATCAACAACTCGCTTCCTTGATATGGGAAAAGCAATCGCTCGCTGAGAAAACATTGGAATATTATTCTTATATGCGCTTGGCTTGCCCCAATAGAACTGACCAATATCATGATAACCTGGTTCTAAATCCTGTGAGCGAGTATTAAAGTGTTCCGCTTGGAACATTTCAACTCTATTACCAGTTGTTAGTTTTACCCCCCTTTGGACAGGGAAAGGAAATTCACATACAGGAAAGCAATAGTCAGCTTCAGGCTCTTCAATTAACATTTGGTATGTTGTCTGTATATCACTAACTTCAATAAATGGAGCCGTAGCGTATAAGCAACAAACATAGTTAACTAAAGTTCCTTCCTCCTCAAGCCAATTAACTGCATGTATAATCACATCAGCAGTAGTTGCGTAATCATCAGACACCTCAGGGGGACGGATGAAAGGTACTTCAGCTCCATATCGCTTCGCAACCTCAGCGATTTCCAGATCATCGGTGGAAACGATAACTCTATCAAAACAACCTGACTGGACAGCAGCTTTAATTGAGTAGGCTATTATTGGTATACCGTTAAAATCTTTGATGTTCTTTCTTGGGATTCGTTTACTACCGCCTCGGGCAGGAATGATTGCGATGTTCATATTAACCCTGCAGCACTTTATTCAATACAGACACCACTTCATCTTGTTGTTCAACGGTCATAGCGTGGAACATTGGTAACGAAATCGCTTCTCGGTAGTAATACTCAGACTCAGGGAAGTCACCTGATTTAAAGCCAAGTTGTTGGTAATACGGCTGAGTATGCACTGGAATATAATGCAAGTTCACGCCAATTCCATTAGCACGCAGTTCATCAAATACTTGCTTGTGCGTTTTATCAATATTATCTAACTGCAAGCGAATTACGTATAGATGTAAACCTGAATAGGTTTCTGGTAACTGGTATGGTAACGTAACGGGCAAATTCTTTAGCAGCTCGTTATAACGATTCGCTAATACGTGTCTCGCAGCAACAAACTCACTGAGACGAGACATTTGTGAAACACCTAAAGCCGCCTGTAACTCGGTCATTCTGTAGTTATAACCAAGCTCAATCTGTTGGTAGTACCAATCACCATCAGATTCGCCTACCATTAAGTCAGGGTCACGAGTAATACCGTGGCTTCTAAAGAGGTTCATTTGTGTGGCTAGGTTTGAGTCATTGGTTAATGCAGCACCACCTTCAGCAGTTGTCACTATTTTTACAGGATGGAAGCTGAATACGGTAACATCTGAATACTGACACGAGCCAATCGGTGTATCAAGGTAGCTCCCTCCAATGGCATGCGATGCATCTTCAATCACTTTGAAATTGTATTCTTTCGCTAAACGACCGATCGCTTTCATGTCACAGGGTTGACCACACAAGTGAACCGCAACTAATACTTTAGGTAATCTACCTTTAGCCTTAGCTGCGATTAACTTCTCTTCTAACTTAATAGGGCAAAGGTTATAAGTCGCTGCGTCAATATCAACAAAATCAATTGTCGCACCGCAATATAGACCACAATTACTTGAGGCAACAAAAGTAACTGGCGTAGTCCATAACAAATCCCCCTCACCTAACCCTAGGGCTAAGCAAGCTATATGCAAGGCTGAAGTGGCACTGTTAACCGCTAATGCATGTTTAGCCCCAGTAAAGTCCGTTAATGATTTTTCAAACGCTGGGACCTGAGGACCTTGCGTTAAAAAGTCTGATTTTAGTACATTGATCACTGCTTCAATATCTTGCTGTGAAATCTCTTGCTTGCCGTAAGGTATCATTTTCTAAGCCTTAAAATTAGGATCTACATGATCAACGATTAACTGACGTAAACCTTCTACTGTTTCCCACTCAGTATTTGTACCTGAGTTATATTTAAAGCCAAAAGGCACTTTTTCTGCTTTGTGGTGAGCAATGTATTCAGCTTCACTGTATGTGTAAGAAACTGAAGGAAGAATTGCGTAGTATGGACCTAAGTCGATTGTGTTAAGAGAGTCTGTATCTGTAATCATCTCTTCGTGTAGTTTTTCACCTGGGCGAATACCCACGTCACGAGTTTCACACTCAGGTGCAACCGCTTCTGCAATATCTAGAATCTTATATGATGGGATCTTAGGAATGAAGATCTCACCACCTAGGTGATTGTCTAGCGCAAACATAACTAAATTAACACCGTCTTGTAACGAAATGTTGAATCGAGTCATCTCTTTGTGAGTGATTGGTAACACACCATCTTTACGCTTCTCTAGGAAGAAAGGGATCACAGAGCCACGAGAGCCCATTACGTTACCGTAACGTACAACACTGAAGCGAATGTCCTTTGAACCACGAATGTTGTTTGCCGCTGCAAACAATTTATCTGAAGCTAGCTTAGTCGCACCGTATAAATTGATCGGAGCACATGCTTTATCAGTCGATAGAGCAACTACGTCTTTAACACCACAAGCTAGAGCAGCATGGATAACATTCTCAGCACCGTCAACGTTCGTACGAATACACTCTGTCGGGTTATATTCTGCCGTATCTACCTGCTTAATCGCAGCAGCGTGAATAATCACATCAACGCCTTCACAAGCTTGTGTCATACGCTCTTTATCACGAACATCGCCAATGAAGAAACGTAGTTGAGGGAAGTCGTATGCTGGGTACTTTTGCTTAATTACAGATTGCTTCAGCTCATCGCGAGAATAAATGATGATCTTTTTAACATTTGGGTGACGCTCTAGAATTGTTCTGATAAATTGCTTACCAAATGAACCTGTACCACCAGTAATTAAAACTGTTTTATTATTTAACATGGAATACTTCACTTTTTGTTAAGTTTTCACTACCACGGAACCACAGGATGACTCATGTTTCCGGGTACCGGATTGTACGCAATCAACACTCAAAGTACGTTATGTACTAGCACCGAATGCTACTTTAAATTTAGATGCCTCGCTTAAAAACACACATCTACCGTATATTACAGGCAAGCTACCGCCCCTTGATAACTATGCGAAATCACACTACGCGGGTTAAGTCGAAGATAGGCATTCAAAGATTTATTCTACCTATAAGTAAAGCCACATTATCCATAATGTGAACACAGTAATCAAAGTTTTTGTCTTTCTTGAATAACTCAAGTACTTAACGAAATCAGGTGCAGTGAGCTTGATAATGACTCCTCTTAGAAGCAATATTTACCACTTGACACATACAAATAGTCACACAATTGATCACTTTTATTAGGTATCATGCTAATTTTTTGCAAAACATAGATGAGATAGTTTTTTTAGCTCTCAAGTCTTATGTACATAAGCATCTTAATATCGCTATACTTCTACCCAAGAAATTTTTCGCCCAATAACGAATAAGAGTTCAAGATATGCAAGAGTTAGTTCCATTTGTTCAAGAGAATATGATTTTAGCCATCGTATGGATCGGCTTGGTTGTTGCCATCATTGCGAACGTAATCAAAACATCAAATGCAGCGTACAAAGAGATCACGGCAGCGCAAACCACACACATGATTAACCGTGAAAACGGTGTTGTGGTTGATATTCGTACTAAAGATGAGTTCAAAAAGGGCCATATTACGGACGCAGTTCACATTTTGCCGTCAGATATCAAAGCAAATAGCTTTGGTAGCCTTGAAAGCCACAAAGCAGACCCAATCATCGTAGTATGCAAGACAGGTCAAACCGCTCAAGAAAGCGCGAACTTGCTGGTTAAAGCAGGTTTCGAAAACGTAAGCGTACTGAAAAGCGGCTTAGTGGCTTGGAGCGAAGCTAACTTACCTTTGGTTAAAGGTAAGAAGTAGTTAAAGGTGAAAAACTTTTAAAGACAAGCAGTAAGCTGACCCGATTACACGAATATAACTTTAAGGTTTTGTTCGGCAGATATAACGAACAAAACCTAATTTAAATTTTTAAGGACAAGAAAATGGCTGAAGCAGCACAACAAAACTTCGCAATCCAACGTATCTTCCTAAAAGACGTCTCTTTCGAAGCGCCAAACTCTCCAGACATGTTTCAAAAAGAGTGGAACCCAGATGTAAAACTGGACCTAGACACTCAAAGCCGTGAACTTGGCGAAGGCGTTTACGAAGTAATCCTACGTCTCACTGTTACCGTTAAGAATGCTGAAGACACAGCGTTCCTTTGTGAAGTTCAACAAGGTGGCATCTTCTCTGCAAGCGAAATGGAAGCTGGCCAACTGGCTCATTGCCTAGGTGCATTCTGCCCGAACATCCTGTTCCCATACGCGCGTGAAACAATTTCTAGCCTAGTGGTTAAAGGTACCTTCCCACAACTGAACCTAGCTCCAGTAAACTTTGATGCTTTGTTCATGAACTACCTACAAAACCAAGCTCAACAAGCTGAAGGCGAACAGGCTTAAGTCTCAAAGTAGAACTTAACTCTAACGATTCAAGCGCTAGTTAGCTTTTAAATGCACATCGCAACTTCTGCGATGTGCATTTTTTCTTTACACTGTACTAAGATTGAAAGCTCTTCTTATTTTAGTGGATAGCTTTTTCAAAACTCTTCGATTTCCCTCATTATTTTTAGGTGGAAGCATGACAGAAACAACTCGCCCGACTAATACGGCAGACGCTTACGGTAAAGACAGCGCTTACGGCAAAGAGATCGCCATGACTGTCATTGGTGCAGGTTCTTACGGAACCTCTTTAGCTATCTCTCTAGCGCGTAACGGTGCAAACGTTGTTCTTTGGGGGCATGACCCTGCTCATATGGCTCGCCTTGAATCTGAGCGCGCTAATAATGAGTTTCTACCAAATATAGAATTCCCAGAAAGCCTGATCATTGAATCAGACTTAGAAAAAGCAGTGACTTCAAGCCGAGACCTTTTACTTGTAGTCCCGAGCCACGTATTTGGCGTTGTGCTTAATAGCGTTAAACCTTACTTAGCCTCAGACTCTCGCATCTGTTGGGCGACCAAAGGCTTAGAGCCAGAGACAGGACGCCTGCTTAAAGATGTCGCGCACGATGTGCTGGGTGATGGCTACTCTTTAGCGGTTCTATCCGGGCCGACCTTCGCCAAAGAGTTAGCGATGGGCATGCCAACGGCTATCTCTGTCGCTTCACCAGATGAAGTATTCTTAGAAGAGCTGCAAGAGAAGATCCACTGCGGTAAAACATTCCGCGTATACGCAAACTCAGATTTCATCGGTATGCAACTTGGCGGCGCGGTGAAAAATGTTATCGCAATTGGCGCAGGCATGTCGGATGGCATTGGTTTTGGTGCCAATGCTCGTACTGCACTGATCACGCGTGGCTTAGCTGAAATGAGTCGCTTAGGTGCTGCACTGGGTGCACAACCCGAAACCTTTATGGGTATGGCGGGGCTGGGCGATCTAGTACTAACCTGTACTGATAACCAATCACGTAACCGTCGCTTTGGGTTAGCTTTAGGCTCAGGTAAAGACGTCGACACGGCACAAGAAGAAATTGGCCAAGTGGTCGAAGGTTATCGCAACACCAAGGAAGTTTGGTTATTATCAGAACGCATGGGCGTTGAGATGCCAATTGTTGAACAAATTTATCAAGTGTTGTATCAGGGAAAAGATGCACACTTAGCAGCACAAGATCTACTTGCACGAGACAAGAAGTCAGAGCGATAACATCGCGTATTCAGTCGTGGGATAAAATAGATAAGATGGATGGTAAAATGAAACACTGTGAACAACAAAAAGTTTGGCAATGCATTGTGAAGGAAGCTCGACAGCAGTCGGAGCAAGAACCTATGCTTGCGAGTTTTTACCATGCCACCATTATCAACCACGAAAGCTTAGGCGCTGCATTAAGTTATATCCTAGCCAATAAGCTAAAGACGGCTTCAATGCCAGCAATGGCGGTGCGTGAAGTGGTTGAACAAGCATTCAAGCAGGACCAATCTATTATTGATGCTGCCGCTTGTGATATTTGCGCGACGGTAAATCGAGATCCTGCGGTCGAGATGTACTCAATGCCTCTGCTTTATCTAAAAGGCTACCACGCCCTTCAAGGTTACCGAGTGGCTAACTGGCTATGGAAGCAAGGCCGTATTGCGCTTGCCACTTACCTACAGAACCAAATTTCGGTTGCTTGCCAAGTGGATATTCACCCAGCGGCTCGTATCGGTAAAGCGATCATGCTCGACCACGCGACAGGTATTGTGATTGGTGAAACCGCTGTCGTTGAAAATGATGTATCGATTCTTCAAGACGTTACTTTAGGTGGTACGGGTAAAGAAGGTGGCGATCGTCACCCTAAAATCCGCGAAGGCGTAATGATTGGTGCTGGCGCTAAAATCCTTGGCAATATTGAAGTGGGTGAAGGCGCGAAGATTGGTTCTTGCTCTGTGGTTCTACAAGCCGTACCACCTCATACAACAGTCGCTGGGGTTCCTGCAAAAATTGTAGGCAAACCAAAAACCGATAAACCATCTTTAGATATGGACCAAGGATTCAATGGTCGCTCTCAGAACTTCATCCATGGTGATGGGATTTAAGAGCAGGTTCGGGATTCAACGAATAACCGATAGCCGAGATGCGAAAAGATTTAAAAGCAGCTGTTGATCATGAATAAGAGCAAAATGACGATAATGATGAAACAAATTCGAGCCATTAACCGGACTCTTTTGATATCTGCCAGCCTTTGTGTTGCTCTTTTATCTACATCGTCATTTGCCGCCTCTCAGGGGGAACTGAAAGGCGTAACGAGTGAAATATCTCGCCAACAAAAAAACCTATCCTCACAGCAGAAAAAGCTCGATAGCCTGCAAGCAAGCCTCAAGAAACAAGAGCTATCCATCGCTTCGCTTGAAAAAGCGATACTCGATAGTAAAAAGCAGCTCAATACGGCCAATGCAAATCTTGCTAACTTAGACGCTAAGATTAAAGCGCTTACTGCTCAGAAAAAAGTCCATACCGGTAAGTTAGAGCAACTGATTCAGACTTACTACATGACAAGTCGAGCTAAAGCGTCTTCTCACATCCTCAACACCGGTGTAGAAGAAGATCGCATCAGTCACTATTACCAGCACCTTGCCAAAGCTCGCTCCGCAACAATCAACACGATTGAACAGACGCAACTTGAACTAGAAGAAAGCCACAAACAGCGTCAACTCGAGCAAGAACAGATAGCAATACTGCTAAAACAACAAACCACCAAGCGCGATACGTTAGCCAAAACCCAAACACAACGTAAGAAAACCGTCGGTAGTATTAAGAAGAATATTTCTGGCGACAAAAATTACTTAGCAGAGCTTCAGCGCAATGAAACTCGCCTAAAAGCTGAAATAGCGAAAGCAGAAAAAGCGGCTCGAGAAAGACGTAATGCCGTCCCTATGGATGGGTTAGCCAAACGCAAAGGTAAACTGCCTTGGCCAATCAAAGACAAAGTTCTACATAACTACGGTTCACGCCAAACGGGTCAAATAAACTGGAAAGGCATGGTAATCAACGCCAAGTACGGCCAGCAGGTAAAGTCTGTTTATTCAGGCACAGTAGTATTTGCAGAGTACTTGCGTGGTTATGGCTTAGTGGTGCTACTTGACCACGGTAAAGGCGATATGACGCTCTATGGCTTTAACCAAGCGCTTTTAAAGAAAGAAGGTGACAAAGTTAAAGCGGGTGAAGCGATTGCACTTGCTGGTGACACTGGCGGCCAAACGCGCCCATCACTGTATTTTGAAATTCGAAGAAACAGCCAAGCTCAGAATCCAAAGAGTTGGTTAGTTCGATAAAGAGCAGATACGGGATGCGAGTATCTTTCTTCGAATCCCGTATACCGCTTACTCGTCTCTTTCTATTTAGAGTTCAACGCCCTTACACCATCTTCCAATAATGTCAGCTGCTCAAAACCTTGAGCTGTCGCAATCGGTTTAACGGTCGCGATCATCTGTAGCATTCCTTGATGTACCACTTGCTCGGTAATTTGGGCTTTTGGAGACATCGCAGATTGATAAGCTAACCAACCCGATGCGATCAAGTGAAGAGAAGTGACCATCGACTTCATTTCCGTATCCGTTGCTTTGAGCAAGTTCAATTCAACGAAGGCTCTCATAATATCCACAAGATTCGTTTGCAGCTTTTCTTGTACGGCCATGTAATCAAGGTGGAGTTTTTCATCACGTGACAATATTTCAGGTAGGTTCGCATAGAAGAATCGGTACTTCCACATCAACGTGAAGATAGAATCTAAGTAGCGCTTTAGTAGCGTCAGGCTTTCTTGTTGCCCTTGAATCGGTGTGAACCTTTCAAGTAACTCTGTCGAATAGAGAGTAAAGATGTCACGGACAATTTCTTGCTTGTTGCGGAAATGGTAGTAGAGGTTACCAGGGCTAATCTCGATATGCTCAGCAATATGATTGGTCGTAATACTACGCTCACCGTGCTCATTAAAAAGCTCTAGAGCAGCGTAAACAATCTTGTCACGTGTTTTCATTAGTTATTAGTATCCCTATCCGTTTAGGGGTTCAGTATATCGCCACTAAACGGATAGATCGAGCTGTTAACATCTGGTCGAATTAGCAAGCGCTAAAACTAACCTTCTATCAATCACTCTGTAATCAATCACTGCCAAACAGATCTCGTGTGTACACCTTATCTGCAACGTCTGCGATTTCTTCTACCATTCTGTTAGATACAATCACATCCGATACAGCTTTGAACTCTTCTAGGTCAGAATAAACCTTCGAGTTAAAGAAATGCTCTTCTTCCAATACCGGTTCATACACGACGACTTCGATGCCTTTGGCTTTTAAACGCTTCATGATCCCTTGGATGGAAGAAGCACGGAAATTGTCAGAGCCCGACTTCATGATCAAACGATAAATACCGACAATTTTAGGCGAGCGCTTAATAATTGAATCCGCAATGAAGTCTTTTCGGGTACGGTTTGCATCAACAATCGCACCCACAATGTTGTTTGGTACATCTTGATAGTTTGCTAATAGTTGCTTGGTGTCTTTTGGTAAGCAGTAACCACCGTAACCAAATGAAGGGTTGTTGTAATGATTGCCGATACGAGGGTCTAAGCCAACACCTTCTATGATCTGACGAGAATCCAAGCCATGCGCTTCCGCGTAAGAATCAAGCTCATTGAAATAAGAAACTCGCATCGCTAGATAAGTATTTGAGAATAACTTTACTGCTTCTGCTTCCGTTGAGTGAGTAAACAGTACGTCGATGTTTTCTTTTTCCGCACCTTCCACAAGAAGATTCGCAAACACTTTAGCGCGTTCAGAACATTCACCAACGATAATACGTGATGGGTGTAGATTATCGTACAGGGCCTTGCCTTCACGCAAAAACTCCGGTGAGAACATGACGTTTTCGCAGTTCAGCTCTTGCTTAATACGCTCGGTATAGCCAACCGGCACCGTTGATTTAATAACCATCACCGCATCAGGATTGATCTCCATGACGTCTTTGATGACAGATTCTACAGAGCTGGTATCAAAATAATTGTTTTTAGGGTCATAATCGGTAGGTGTAGCAATGATGACAAATTCAGCATTTTTGTAAGCGGCTTTATCCGTTGTTGCCATGAAGTTCAGCGTCTTATTTGATAGAAAGTGCTCAATCTCATTGTCTACAATCGGTGACTGCTTATTGTTTAGCATTGCCACTTTTTCATCGATGATATCTACCGCAATGACTTCATGATGTTGTGCCAAAAGCATAGCGTTTGATAGACCCACATACCCTGTACCGGCTACTGCAATCTTCATGATAATACCTATAGTTTTGAGTAATTAACTCAACATAATTTATAACTTAGCTTGCCGTATCATACTCTGGTTGGGGAATTATTCCACTAGCCCGCTTTATCCATTCCTTGCTATACTCGTGACAGTTTTGTATTCAAAAGAGTTAGAAATTATGATTATCGTAACTGGTGGTGCTGGCATGATTGGCAGCAATATTGTTAAGGCGCTTAATGAAGCGGGCCACAACGATATTCTAGTCGTCGACAACTTAAAAGATGGTAAGAAATTTAAGAACCTTGTAGACCTAGACATCACAGATTACATGGATCGTGATGACTTCCTAACTCAAGTCATGGCCGGTGATGATTTTGGTCATATTGAAGCTGTTTTCCATGAAGGAGCATGCTCTGCTACCACTGAGTGGGATGGCAAATACATGATGCTCAACAACTATGAATACTCAAAAGAGCTACTTCATTACTGTGTTGAACGTGAAATTCCTTTCTTGTATGCCTCTTCAGCTGCAACTTACGGTGAAACCGACACTTTCATTGAAGAACGAGAGTACGAAGGTGCATTGAATGTCTACGGCTATTCAAAACAACAATTTGATAACTACGTTCGCCGCTTAACCGCGGATGCAGCAGCACACAACGAAAAGCTTTCGCAAATCGTAGGGTTTCGTTACTTCAATGTTTATGGTCCACGCGAGCAACACAAAGGCAGCATGGCCTCTGTCGCTTTCCACCTAAACAACCAAATGAATTCCGGTGAAAACCCGAAATTGTTCGCAGGTAGCGAAACCTTTAAGCGTGATTTTGTGTATGTAGGTGATGTTGCGGCTGTAAACTTGTGGTTCTTAGAAAATGGGGTATCTGGCCTCTTTAATCTAGGTACTGGCAATGCTGAGTCGTTTGAAGAAGTCGCCAAGGCAGTTATCAAGCACCATGGTAAAGGCGAAATCGAAACGATTCCTTTCCCTGAGCATTTAAAAGGTGCTTACCAAGAATTCACTCAAGCAGACCTAACGAAGCTTCGCGGTACAGGTTGCGATATCGAGTTTAAAGCAGTAGCCGATGGCGTTGCTGAGTACATGAAGATCGTAAACGCTTAACGGTATATTTCAGATTAGGACCAATAATACACCCTACTTTTAGCGTGTATTATTGGGAATGTCTAACGAATATAATCATTCCCAGAGTGACCGATATTAAGTTAACTCTCTGATTTAAATAATGTAGTGAATGAATGACCACACAACGCAATGATTTTGATCCAAAAGCTTACAATCCTGAGTTTGAATGGGGTTTTCTAGCACCTAAATACTGGGGAACTTGGATTGCTGTTTTGTTATCGTCTTTAGTCTGCTTCTTACCTAATAGCATTCGTTTAGCATTAGCTAAGTTTATGGCTAAGCAAGCTGTAAAAATTAAGAATAAGGCTAACCGCCGGGCTCGAGTGAATCTTGAGATGTGTTTCCCTGAGCAATCTATCGAAGAGCGCGAAGAAACTCTCTATCAGTCATACGTTACTTCCATCTCATTTTTGATGGGATTTGCTTCACTGACACTCAAGAGTAAAACTTGGCTAGAGAATAATACTTCGATAAACGGCCTAAGCAACCTAACCGATATTATAGACAGTGGCGAGAATGTGATCTTGCTGGTGCCACACACATGGGCTATCGATATCCCAGCGGTATTATTAGCTTCACGCAATTTACCTGTATCTGCGATGGCGAAAGCACAAAAAAACAAACTCAGTGACTGGCTAATGCACCGACAGCGCGTGCAATACGGCGGTCGTGTTTATGATCGCAGCGGTGGTATCAAACCTTTCATCAAGTCGGTACGTGATGGGTACCTGGGTTACTACCTCCCTGATGAAGATCTTGGCCGTGAGCACAGTGTCTTCGTTGACTTTTTCGCGACTCAAAAAGCAACTATCTCAGGCCTTGGTCGCCTATCAAAACTGAGTAAAGCTAAAATTGTGCCCTTGTTTGCTCAATACGATAGCAGTACAGGCCAATACACCTTGGACTTCTACCCTGCTCTACCCTTCCCAACAGGAAGCGAAGAAGAGGACGCACGTATGATGAACCAATGTATTGAAAATTACGTGAGCAAAAACCCAGAGCAATATATGTGGATCTTAAGACTGCTTAAGACTCGTCCGGAAAATCATGTCAATCCTTATAAATAATATGTTTCGAAAAATAATAAACACTATACACTTACTCCCTATATACTGGGCTGTGAGTGGTCTTTTCATTGTCAATAACGGTGATAAAATATTAGTTAGCCTAATTTTAGCATCTTTAATCACAAAACTACTATCTCACTTCCTTAGAAAAGAAAAAATATTAATAAATTTTAATTTATTAATATTTTCAATTTTTGCTGTAAGCATTTACGCATCTATAAAATATTTTTACAATGGGTATAGCTCATCTGAAATAAGAGTATTAATTAGCACACTACTCTATGCCACATTATCATTACCTAAAAAAATAAAACATGAAACTTTAATTTATACAATCACGATAAGCTCTATATTTATCTTATCACAAACAATTAACATATTGGAGTTGCAAGGATTAACACGTAAGCAACTACCTCTAAATGCAATTCCTTATGCTAACTTTACTGGATTGCTATCTATAATATCCCTTTACCTTGCCTATATTAATAAGAATAAACTTTTAGTCTCCCTCTCTATTCTTAGCTTCATTTTGCTAACTATAAACGTAATCCTTGTAGATACAAGAGGTACCTGGCTTGCATTGATTGCAGTTTATATTACTATTATTTTTCTTGTTTTCTTGAAAAATAAAAACTGGAAGGTAACTCTTATTTTTCTTTCATTATTCACAACTATAGCAGCGTCAAGCTACCCTATTATAGAAAATAGAATAGATCGTTCCATTCATGAGGTAGAGCTACTAACTGAGGGTAATTTAAACTCTTCATGGGGCATAAGGCTACAGTTATGGATGGTGGGCTATGATATCATAAAAAACAATCCGTCATTGGTAGGCTTAGGACAAACAGCTCACATTAAGATCATTCAAGACATGTATGAGAGAGGGGAAGTAAAGAAATCATTAGCTAAATTTGATAATAAGAACTTTCATAATAGTATCATTGATCGCACTGTAAAATATGGATTTTTAGGTCTTGCTTTGTATCTATCTATAATATTAATACCATTCTTTTATGGTATTAATAATTTATCTTCCAGTTCCTCACCACTACTAGTAATTATGCCTATATTTTTATTTTCTGCCGGTCTAACCTATATTCCCCTATCTCACCCCGGAACATACTTCTTATACTTATTCACCTCAATTATATGCATAAACAAAATTAAGGCAGAAAAGTAAACTATGAACTTATATATATGCTCGACGCTGAGACATTTATTATTTGCAATTTCCAAGGCATCAAATAATCCTAGAGAAAAATCGACTATATTGTTTTTTTATGACTACCAAAACATAGATCCAAAAAAAATAGAAACCAACACATTGAAAAGTAATATACAGATTTTAACCTTAACACGGGCTTCTATAAAAAAAGAGTTAAAAAAAACGACCATTGGTAAGGTTCTGTTTTTTTTAGCAATGAGAAATACTCTCCCTAACAAAATAACAAGCTCATTAATGGCTAATAAATTATCAAGAATAAAAGAGATCAAATGGCTCTCTGATATAAATAAAATTTCGCTGTTTCTATTTAATGATAAAAATAAAATGGCTCGTATTTTTAAGTTACTAGTAACAAAATATGAAGTTATTGAAGATGGCGTGGGAAATTATTTTAGCATACCAAAAAAAGGAATAAGTCGGTACTTAAAACCTGTGAATATTAAGGGCAACAACACTTGGATTATAGGTGAATGTAATAGGTGTACAGCAATCAATGTAACTACCCCTGAGAACCTCCCCCTTAAAGTGCAAGGAAAGGGAAGAGAAATAGATTTTTTAGGTACATCTCATAGCTTAGATTTCATTAATCGTATATTTAAATTCACTCCAAAAATACCAAAAAACTGTAACAATATTGTTATTATAGCGACACAACCACTATCAAAGCACTTAGCCAAAAATCTAAATGATACACATTACTTCATATACTTACACCGAATTATTGCAGATATGCTAGACAGGAGAGGTATTAATTTTTACATAAAACTACACCCGAGTGAAAATATTGACTCATACCTCCACGATTTTGATAGAAACAAATTTTTATCTGTAAAGCACCCATTAGAACTTGAGTTGATAAATAGTACTAGTAATGTGAAAATAATTTCTATAAATTCAACTGCTGGTCTCGGATTTGAGTCTTTCTGTAATAGACAAAAACTTATAAGAGACGAAGAGATGGGGTCATTCAATGAAATAATAATTCACTGGAAGAATAACCCCAATAGCCTAATAAGCCGAATTGAAAAAGCTTTATAGCTCCATTCTAAGTTTAGTTAAAAGTGATTAAACTGTAGTGGAGTTCCAAACTGAAGATCTTGTTTAGCCATTTTTCCTAAAACATCATCCAGGTACTTTGGTAGAATTCCATTTCCTGGACGAATAGATCTAACATGCTCAGTAGTAAAAACCTCACCTTTTTTTATATCTTTAACAATATATAGTGAGCGACGATGACATTTAGTTTTAAGTTCTTCTTCAGTACTGATAAAGTTTGGTTTTCCGATAGCTTCAAATGCCATATTGCAATTAGTAACTAAAGAAGTAAGTTCTTCCTTTTCTAAAGAGAAAGCTGAATCAACCCCACCATCAGCACGCGCCAATGTGAAATGCTTTTCAATAACACAAGCCCCTAAAGCAACTGCAGCAACGGAGACTCCTATATCCATTGTGTGATCAGAGAGCCCAACTTCAACACCAAATGCATCACGCATTACTGCTAATGTGGAAATATTCGCTTGTGAGGCGGGAGTAGGATAACCGCTAGTACAATGAAGTAAAACAATATCTTTTGCTCCAGCACCTTTTGCTGCCGCCACAGCTTCCTCTATTTCTGCTAAATTCGCATTTCCCGTCGACATAATCATAGGCTTACCTGTCACTGCTACTTTCCGAATCAGTGGTAAATCGATTAACTCAAAAGACGCGATTTTGTATGCTGGTGCATTTAAACTTTCAAGAAAGTCTACTGCCGAATGATCGAATGGAGAACTAAAAATCGTTATCCCAAGCTTTTCTGCCTCATCAAACAATATTTTATGCCACTCCCAAGGTGTATGAGCTTGCTCATATAAATCATATAATTTAGCGCCATCCCATAGCCCCCCACTGATAACAAACTCTTCACTATCATGATTAATTGTGATCGTATCTGCTGTATAAGTTTGTAACTTTACTGCATCAGCCCCTGCATCTTTTGCTGCTTTAATCAACTCAATTGCACGGTTTATATCACCATTATGATTACCGGACATCTCGGCGATAATATATGGTTTGTGATTACGTCCAATATTTCTTTCTGCTATTTTCATATATTTCTACTTATAAAATTAAAAAATAATATCAATATTTTGATTTCCATTTAGCTTCTTGCTCTAGGTACCACAGACCCGCATATTTGTTAAATGAGGATTGAGCAAAGTTCACTGCCATTAATAGACCACGACTACCGTCTAAAAATCCTAATCGGATAATATAAATTAGGAAAAATGTCCAAACTGAGCGCACAATAGCGAAAGGAATCCCTAAACTTGGCTTACCCTTGCTGTAATATTTTTTTGTGGTTTCCCAACCATATACTCGGCTTTTTTCCATCAAATGATCAAAGCCACGCAACGAGTTATGCATCAAAAAACCTTTTTTCAGTGTAGATACCTTCCCTTCAGTTTCTACATTTGCATGTACTACAACTTTAGTAATAGAGGCTCCTTCACGCTTAAAAAGACGTTTAGGGGCTCTGGATGAACGACCAAAACGCATTTGTTTACCTAAGATAAGGTTACCCCAAGGTAGCTTGAAGGCTACTTCTTCTAAATTCGGATCACTTAACTGAAGTGTTATCTCGGATTTCATATCTTCATCCAAGTATTCATCTGCATCAATAATTAGTGCCCAATCACACGTAGCCTGTTCAAAAGCTCTAGCCTTCTGATAACCATCACCAGGCCAATCTTCGGTAACCCAGACTTTATCCGTATATTCTCTTGCTATTTCAACTGTCTTATCCGTGCTACCAGAATCATAAACAATTATTTCATCAGCAAAACCTTTTAGCGATTCAAAACAAGGTCGAATACGGTCTTCTTCGTTTTTACAAATAATTAACGCTGATAATGTTCTCATTGAATCAATATACCTTTTTCATTGAGCTAGTTTGAATGACCTAGTAAACGTTCAAAATACTTTAAGTGTTCGGCCACTGTCACTTTAGAGCTAAAATGACGCGCTAGCCTCTCTTTTGCAGCAAGCCCCATATCAGAGCACTGCTGTCTGTCTTGGGCGATTTTGTTAATAGCTTTACCTAATGCCTGAGCATCAGCAGTAGGAACAATAAAACCTGTTTGGCCATCCTCGACAAGCTCTGGAGCTCCACCTGTAGTCGTAACAACTGATGCTGTTCCATTAGCCATCGCTTCAATAATTGTACGAGGCAGCCCCTCACCACTAACCGATGGCTGTACCTGAAAATCAGCCATGGCCATTAATGATGGAATATCTTTTCGATGACCAATATAGTGAATTCTATCTGAGATCGGGCTATTTTTCATCTCGTCGAAATGGGGCTCATAGCCACTACCTGCAAGAACCAGATGAAAATTGGGTGCTGTAATATATTCAGTCGCCTCGAGGAGAACAGATATTCCCTTGCTAGGGCGCACGTGCGCAGCGCAAAACGCAACAACATCAGTCTGATTCAGTTCTAGCGACTCTCTAGAAGTAGGATCGACTTGATACCACTCTAATTGATGCCCCTTATATATGGTGACAACATTATCTTTGTTCTTCCAAACTCGCTTGATAACATCCTGTCGAACAGCTTCAGATACGCAAACGATGCCATCAACACGGGGGTGAAGTTGAGTTAAGTAGGCACTTGGATCATGTCGATACAAGCCGCCCGTTGTTCCCCTGTAGGCGATCAACTTTACTTTAAGTCCAATACATGCAAATGCCGCATTCGGAATAGTTTTTGAGTTAAAAGCATAACAAATATCATATTCACCACTCTTTAACTCTCGTCGAATGGTCTTGATCGTATCAAAACAAACCTTTCTTTTAGGATAACAATCGATGACCTTCACACCATTTGTTCGAAGCCGATCTACGTATTCAGACTCACCTTGGGTCATAACCGTAACGCTATGGCCCTGATTTGCTAGTTCAACAAATATCTCCGCTTCAGGGCGAATACTATTCCAAGCATGTAGATACGATGCACAAACTAATATTTTCATTATTCAGCCCTAGAATTTCCAATAGTTTAATGATTTACGGATTTTAAAGTTACGAATCCAATTTTTTGGTTTTTTATCCTGCCAACCGCTTTCTAGCACATCCGTAATAGCACTCAGAACTCTCGCTGAGGATTGACCGTCCAAATATGGCGTTATTGACGGACCATAATTAGCAATGGCTTTATCTCTTGCTTCATCAGGCAGCATCGCTTGTTGAATTGCTGATTCTAACTGTTCCGCTTGGGTTATATTAATGAAGCTCGTTTGAGGGTCTCGATTATTGACCGTAACAACAGGCTTATTGAGCAACAAAAACTCCTGAAAAATCGATGAGTTGTCACATACCATCACATCAGCACGATGCTGCATCTCAATCACTCGATCATTATCGAAGAACAGAAGATTATCACCTTCCAACGCTTGGTATTTCTCTCGTGTCTCTAGCTTCATTTTAGGGTGCAGTGTGACTAACCATTGCCACTGGCTCAGTTTGCTTAAGCGCTTAAGCTCTTCATAAACCAATTCGGCACAGGATAAACTTGGCGAAAAAGTGGAAGCGAATAGAATTTGAGGTCTTTCAAAATGCTTGTCACTGGTTTGATAATTAAACAAGCTATCGAGCTTCAGCCACCCGGTCTCTTTAACTTGAAAATAGCCGCGCTGCTTAGCTAGCGGCTCAAGCGAGCTTGTTCTTTCATGGCCTTCGGTGCAATACAAATCAAATAGACCACGTTCAGGGTATAAGTTCCCACGTTTGCTCTCGTTCAAACCATGAAATACTTGTACCTTCAACCCTGGAATAAACGCTGGAACACGATCGCCGGGCACTAGAACGGCAGAAGGATTAAAGGCAATAGCTTCTGTCAAAGAGACGCTCTGCTCTTGATCCAGTAAAAGATGTTCAGAAGCGTCTTCACCAACAAGCAACCACTTAACCTCATGGCCGAGTTGCTTCGCGTAATCATAGAATGGGCGAAGAATAGCAAATGAATAATTTTGCTCGACGTAGAGCAAGAAACGATAGGTTTGATCGGTTTGCATAAGCGATGAGATAAAATTCACCATGTCCGTTTGAAAGCGCAACTAAGCATTTAATTATAACGCTCTTTACTTTCGAGATTGAAGAAAATACTCTTCTGAATATTGATTTTGCCTTCTGGTGTCACTGTTCTTATGCTTATACGACTTATCTATACTCTCATATTGTCATTAGCTTCTCCGCTACTGCTGTATGGGCTTTATAAGAGCAAACCTGGAAAGCCAAGTTTTGGTCAGCGTTGGAAAGAACATTTCGGGATCACACCGCAAACTCAAGGTAAGAATCCTATCTGGATTCACGCAGTATCGGTTGGTGAATCGATTGCCGCCGTACCGATCATAAAGCAACTGAAGCGACGCAATCCAAACCAAACCATTATCGTTACCACGACAACCAGCACGGGTGCAGAGCAGATAGAAAAACTCGGTGATTTAGTCGAGCATCGCTACATGCCGATTGATTTTTCTTGGTGTATTCGAGGTTTTTTGAAGACTGTTCAGCCTAAACAGATGCTAATCATGGAAACCGAGTTATGGCCAAACACACTGCACTGCGTCGCGAAAGCTGGAATCCCCATTTCGGTACTCAACGCTCGCCTATCTGAACGCTCGTGCCAGCGTTATGCTAAATTCCAAGCCGTTTTTGATCTCTTAGCCAAAAATCTCTCTCAAGTACTTTGCCAATACCCAAGTGATGCTGAGCGTTTTATACGATTAGGGTTAGATAAAGCATCTGTGCATGTGACTGGGTCGATCAAGTTTGATATTGAAGTTTCAGCTGAACAAGTATCAAAAGGCAAAGCGTTACGTGAACAAATTGGCTTTGAACGCTGTGTGTGGATAGCAGCCAGCACTCATCAAGGCGAAGATGAAATTATCTTAGACGCTCATAAACAGCTCCTTAAAGACAATCCAAATACCTTGCTGATGATTGTGCCTCGTCACCCTGAACGATTCAGCCAAGTGACGGAACTGGCTAAACAGCAAGAATTCAACACCATCACTCGAACAAGTCAACAACCTATCGCCTCTGATGTTGAAGTGTATATTGCTGATACGATGGGAGAAATGTTGACCTTACTCGGTGGTGCTGATGTGTGTTTTATGGGAGGAAGCCTTGTAGGCGATAAGGTAGGTGGCCACAATCTTCTAGAACCAGCAGCCCTACAACTACCTTTATTGAATGGTCCTAGCTACTTTAACTTCAGCGAGATCTCAGACAAGCTACTGGAAGCCAATGCCGTGGTTATATGTCAAGATAGCCAAGATATCGCAGGCCAACTCCAACGACTGTTCAAACAATCAGAGCTGCGCAAAACTAAAGGCTTAGCGGCTTATCAAGTAGTTGAGCAGAACCGAGGGGCGTTGGATAAAACCTTGGAATACATTCTTAGCTAACAACTATTTGACCTAATTAGCCTTGGTAGCCCTTTAACATCTAACCTTGATAACCCTTTAATATCGGCTCCCAATCCGACTCTTGCCATTGAATCTGGCGCTTGTTCACTTCTTTTAAGAACGAGCGCTTTAAGCGATTCAAGTTGCCTTCTTTCCAGTCATCACCCGCTTGCTGACCACACTTATCAAAGTCAATAATCCACACCCTTTGCGAGTCATCAAGCAGGATATTATGAATGTTGAGATCGGTATGATTAACCCCAGCATCGTGCATCTTGCGTACCTCTTGGCCAATTCGACGATAAACATCCGCATCTATCGGGCCATTGACCAAGACATCAACCAGATCTTTGGCATTGGGAATTCGTTCAGACATTAAGTCCGCTCGATAAAGTAGTCCGCTTTTAATGGCTCTAGCAGCAATGGGCTTCGGTACATTCACACCTGAGTTTGCCAATGCCTTGAGAACATTAAGCTCCATCGCACAGCGCGTGCTTTCCCAATCAGAGAAGCGATATTGGTCTTCGACTAGCTTCCCAAACAATCCGCCACGGCGATAATGGCGCAATGCGGCCTGTATTCCATCAAGCTGAATGAACCATGTGGTACCGCGTCCTTGAGCACTGCCTGAAATGGCGTCTTGTTGCTGCCAATATTCAGCCTCAAAAATCTGAGCGATATCGCCCTCTGGTACCTGAGCCAAAAGTTCAGGGTCGTACCAAATTGTTTGGTTCTTGGTGCTAATCGTTTCCATCTATGAGGCCTTTGGGTCGCTTTTCGTCATTGCTATTTTACAACTAATGCGAGTATCTGCATAATTCTGATGTTATTCACTTTTTTCGGGCACTTTATGTCACTGTTCTCAACTGCACCTCAATCTCTTTGCATACTTCGCCTCTCCGCGATTGGCGATGTTTGTCATGCTATTTCTGTGGTTCAAGCCATCCAGAAGCAGTGGCCTGAAACGAAAATCACTTGGATAACGGGCAAAATAGAAGCCATGCTGATCGGCGATCTACCCGGTATTGAGGTGATTGTTTTCGATAAGAAACAAGGCTTCAAAGGAATGCGTGAATTATGGCGTCAGCTATCTGATCGTAAATTTGATGCACTTCTGCATATGCAAGCCGCACTCAGAGCCAGCGTGCTATCTTGGGGAATAAAGGCGAAGTGCAAAGTGGGATTTGGCAAAAACCGTACTCGTGAAATGCAGTCACTCTTTACCAACCACCATCTACCTATTTCAGATAAGTTTCATGTGTTGGATAACTTTGCCGAATTTGCTCGCTACATTGGTGCCCCCTTCGATAAGCCTCAATGGGATATCCCTTTAACACCTGAAGATGAACAACTCGCAATTAGCACCATGGCAGACAAGCCGACCTTGGTTATCTCCCCAGCTGCAAGCAAAGATTCACGCAATTGGTTAACTGAGCGATATGCAGCTATTGCTGATTATGCTGTCGAACAAGGCATGCAAGTGGTGTTATGTGGTTCTCCGGCACCAAGAGAAGTTAACCTTGGTAGCGACATCGAAAAATTATGCCAGTCGCCAGTAACCAACTTGATTGGCAAAACGAACTTGAAGCAACTGACTGCCGTACTGAAACATGCAACGGTGGTATTGGCACCTGATACTGGCCCAGCCCACTTGGCAACTACGCAGTCAACGCCTGTAATCGGCTTGTACGCACACAGCGACCCTCGTAGAACAGGACCTTACAACGATCTCGATATCGTAGTGAGTGTTTATCAACAGCACGTAGAAGCACAACAAGGTAAACCAGTCGCAGACCTTCCATGGGGAACCCGTGCTAAAGGCGATGACCTGATGAAAGACATCACACTCGATATGGTAAAGCAGCAACTCGATAAGGCCTTAAACTCTAGTAAAGCACCGAATTCGAACACTACATTAAGCAAGGACAGCTAAAATGAGCACACACGTTATTTATCCAGGAACTTTTGATCCGGTGACCAATGGCCACCTTGATATCATTGTTCGTGCCGCTAGCATGTTTGACCATATCACTGTTGGAGTAGCAGCGAGCCCAAGTAAAAAAACCATGTTTGAGTTAGATGAACGTGTAGAGTTGTTACGTGATGCGGTGTCTCACTTACCTAACGTATCTGTAGAGGGATTCTCAGGGTTACTAGTCGACTTTGCTAAACAGCAGCAAGCAAACGTATTAGTACGTGGTCTAAGAACAACCATGGACTTTGAGTACGAGTTTGGTCTCACTAGCATGTATCGTAAGCTCCTACCTGGCCTTGAAAGCGTATTTCTGACCCCTTCAGAAGAGTATGCTTTCCTCTCTTCAACCATTGTTCGTGAAGTCGCTATACACGGAGGGGATATTAGCCAGTTTGTACCTCAAAAAGTAGCAAACGAAATCACAATAAAAACAGCCAAATAATTCTCTTTATCTACTCCGAAATCGAGTAGGAGGAGG
>NZ_JBFRPK010000050.1:2136-2409 GCF_041471965.1 Vibrio sp. 10N.261.51.A3 | reverse complement strand
TAGTTTTGAAGTCAGTATTCGTTGAGTCACACCTATTAATTTAGGTAATCAAAACTTTAAATTGAAGAGTTTGATCATGGCTCAGATTGAACGCTGGCGGCAGGCCTAACACATGCAAGTCGAGCGGAAACGAGTTATCTGAACCTTCGGGGAACGATAACGGCGTCGAGCGGCGGACGGGTGAGTAATGCCTAGGAAATTGCCTTGATGTGGGGGATAACCATTGGAAACGATGGCTAATACCGCATAATGCCTACGGGCCAAAGAGGGGGA
>NZ_JBFRPK010000050.1:0-1645 GCF_041471965.1 Vibrio sp. 10N.261.51.A3 | reverse complement strand
ACAAAATCTTAAATTGAAGAGTTTGATCATGGCTCAGATTGAACGCTGGCGGCAGGCCTAACACATGCAAGTCGAGCGGAAACGACACTAACAATCCTTCGGGTGCGTTAATGGGCGTCGAGCGGCGGACGGGTGAGTAATGCCTAGGAAATTGCCTTGATGTGGGGGATAACCATTGGAAACGATGGCTAATACCGCATAATGCCTACGGGCCAAAGAGGGGGACCTTCGGGCCTCTCGCGTCAAGATATGCCTAGGTGGGATTAGCTAGTTGGTGAGGTAATGGCTCACCAAGGCGACGATCCCTAGCTGGTCTGAGAGGATGATCAGCCACACTGGAACTGAGACACGGTCCAGACTCCTACGGGAGGCAGCAGTGGGGAATATTGCACAATGGGCGAAAGCCTGATGCAGCCATGCCGCGTGTATGAAGAAGGCCTTCGGGTTGTAAAGTACTTTCAGTTGTGAGGAAGGGGGTAGTGTTAATAGCGCTATCTCTTGACGTTAGCAACAGAAGAAGCACCGGCTAACTCCGTGCCAGCAGCCGCGGTAATACGGAGGGTGCGAGCGTTAATCGGAATTACTGGGCGTAAAGCGCATGCAGGTGGTTCATTAAGTCAGATGTGAAAGCCCGGGGCTCAACCTCGGAACTGCATTTGAAACTGGTGAACTAGAGTACTGTAGAGGGGGGTAGAATTTCAGGTGTAGCGGTGAAATGCGTAGAGATCTGAAGGAATACCAGTGGCGAAGGCGGCCCCCTGGACAGATACTGACACTCAGATGCGAAAGCGTGGGGAGCAAACAGGATTAGATACCCTGGTAGTCCACGCCGTAAACGATGTCTACTTGGAGGTTGTGGCCTTGAGCCGTGGCTTTCGGAGCTAACGCGTTAAGTAGACCGCCTGGGGAGTACGGTCGCAAGATTAAAACTCAAATGAATTGACGGGGGCCCGCACAAGCGGTGGAGCATGTGGTTTAATTCGATGCAACGCGAAGAACCTTACCTACTCTTGACATCCAGAGAAGCCAGCGGAGACGCAGGTGTGCCTTCGGGAACTCTGAGACAGGTGCTGCATGGCTGTCGTCAGCTCGTGTTGTGAAATGTTGGGTTAAGTCCCGCAACGAGCGCAACCCTTATCCTTGTTTGCCAGCGAGTAATGTCGGGAACTCCAGGGAGACTGCCGGTGATAAACCGGAGGAAGGTGGGGACGACGTCAAGTCATCATGGCCCTTACGAGTAGGGCTACACACGTGCTACAATGGCGCATACAGAGGGCAGCAAGCTAGCGATAGTGAGCGAATCCCAAAAAGTGCGTCGTAGTCCGGATTGGAGTCTGCAACTCGACTCCATGAAGTCGGAATCGCTAGTAATCGTGAATCAGAATGTCACGGTGAATACGTTCCCGGGCCTTGTACACACCGCCCGTCACACCATGGGAGTGGGCTGCAAAAGAAGTGGGTAGTTTAACCTTTCGGGGAGGACGCTCACCACTTTGTGGTTCATGACTGGGGTGAAGTCGTAACAAGGTAGCCCTAGGGGAACCTGGGGCTGGATCACCTCCTTATACGAAGATATACACGATGAGTACCCACACAGATTGATTAGGTTTAGAAAAGTTAAGAGACGATATTGGGTCTGTAGCTC
>NZ_JBFRPK010000049.1:0-72924 GCF_041471965.1 Vibrio sp. 10N.261.51.A3 | reverse complement strand
TACCTTGAAAAACACCGGTACCGTAAATGGTGCGTTTGTTAAAGGTGGGAGCTAGCTAGTTTTTAGTTGGATGTAAATCTGCTCTACCTTGGTACGTGCCCAATCTGTTTTACGCAAAAACTTTAAGCTCGATTTAATGCTTGGGTCTTTTTTAAAGCAGTTGATGTTCACCATGTAACTCAACTCTTCCCAACCGTAATGTTCAACCAATTCAGTCAGTAGCTTCTGTAGCGTGATACCGTGAAGTGGATTATTGTCTTGTGTCATGAGATGTTCTCGCCATTTATTTGAGCTAAGTATACCAGTTTCGCCTTATGAATTATCCGACCATTTGAGTTCGTAGTCGGTGTGGATAATCGAAAGCTCTTCTCTACCTGTATTACCAAATAATTTAACCTGATTCTGCATCCATTCTTCGAAACGTTTTATCTTTTCTCGATGAAAGTAACCTGGAGGCGCACACAAAAAATAATTGTACTTAGGCTTCAGCGCGATGTTTCCGATTCGCACCAATTTCTTTTCTTGTAAATCGCGGTATACCAAGCTGTGCTTAACAAGCGCGACACCTTGAACGGATAGCGCACCTTCTAACACAAAATGAGAGCCATCAAATTGCAGTGATGTTCGGCCAGCTTTTACCCCTGCGACTTGTAACCAGAGATTCCAATCCATATCAGGCCAACGGTCTTCAATAAGTTCCGCTTTATGCAGATCGTCGATGTCATAGATACCATGTTTCTCTTGATAAATAGGGTGGCAAACCGGGTAAATGACCTCGTCCATCAACCAACGTGATTCGATGTTTGGGTAGTCTCCATGACCGTATCGAACGTAGATATCGACATTAGAATCTTCAAATGTGACTAGCTTATTGGTCGGCTCAATTAGCATGGATAGATCAGGGTGGCGATCGCGAAAGTCGCCAATTCTTGGTACGAGCCAATGCTGAGCAAAGGAAGGCACGGTAGAGATCGACAGTTGAGTGGGGTTAGGATCTTGGTTGATTCGTCTCACCCCATCTTGAATATGAGCAAAGCCTTTCTTCGCTTGCAGGTAAAGCACTTCACCTTCATGGGTTAATACTATTTTTCGGTGCTGGCGAATAAACAGATCTGCGCCTAACCACTCTTCAAGTTGGCGAATTTGTTGGCTGACTGCTGCAGCCGTGACAAATAGCTTTTGTGCGGCGAGTTTAAAACTGCCTGTTTCTGCCGCCGTGTAAAAATAGTAGATCCCTTGGAATGGTGGAGTGCGTTCTCTCACATTAGTTTTCCTTAACTGAATGCCAGTATCTATCGTTTGTCGATGTTGCTCTACTGGTCGATTATTGACCATAACAAAGCAAAAGATCAACAGGGGAAAGGTTATGAATACGATCACAGCAACAGCAAATACCAACCATTCATTTTTGTCATCATTATCAATTAAGAAATTCTATTCTAAATTAAGCCTGTACTTTCAAAATCGTAGAACCAGAAAGCAACTGTCTGAGCTACCCGATTATTTACTTAGAGATATCGGGATTACGTCGGAACAAGTCGAGAAAGAACTGAAGAAGTCATTTTGGGAGTGATTCAAGGCAACGTAGCTTTTAACTCGACGTTGCTTTAACTCAACATAGTTTTGTCGGTGTCGGCAGGTTTACGTTACCGTTCTATGTTGAGTTAAGTTTATAGTTTATATAAAGAAGTGGGAGATGAGATTTAACTCTCCAATAGCTCGTTTACTTCTTCGTGCAACCAATTGGTGAACGCGGTAATACGCTCTTCTCTCGGGGAGTTAGGATCAAAGCATAGGTTGACTTGAACCCCAGGTGTCATGCCTATATCAAAGGGCTTCACTAGTAAGCCGCGTTCGATGAAGTCACCAGCTAAGCTGTCTGTTGCCAAGCAAACCCCATGTCCCGCCATGACCGTGGTTAGCCCCATATCAAAGGTACCGACTTCCATCCACTGAATGGTGCTGCTTTGAGTCGATATGTTTGCTTGCCTAAACCATTCATCCCACGGGAAACAACCGCTATCAAACTGAATCAGCTAACATTTGAGGAGTTGTTCAGGTGATGTGAAGTTCAAAGAGTTTGCGAGTTTAGGGGAACAAAAAGGGTAAACCGGTTCGTTGATTAGCATCTCAAGAATCAAGCCTTCTTCAACGCATAGATCTTCACCTTGTCGAATAGCCACATCAATTTCGCCATGTTTTAAATTTGGTGTATCACACCCTGTTAGTATCTTAATTGGGATCTCTGGGTGCTTTACCGAGAACTTCCACAGCCTAGGCAGTAACCAACGAGAAGCAAAAGAGGGGGGACTTCTAACAACAAGTAGCCCTTGAATAGGTTCTGATTGGATCTTGTTTAACCCCAGCAGAATATCTTGAAATCCATCAGAGACATGTCTAAAAAGTGTGTGCCCTTCATGCGTCAAAGTCATTGCACGCCCCTTACGAATAAAGAGCTTACATCCAACCTGTTCTTCTAACTGTCGAATCTTCTGGCTGACGGCTGCTTGAGTGACGAACAGCTCTTCAGCAGCTTTGCTGTAATTGTTCAAGCGAGCCGCAACTTCAAAGTAACGGAGACCTGAAAGGTGACGCAGTCTATTGTCCATAATCTCAGCTTATAGTTCTTGTTAATAATGGTTGTTCGATTATCGAACAGGTTGTTTTCATAATAACGACAGAACGATGGCAAATACAAGAGAGTAATTATGGAAGCATTAATCCGTTGGACAAGATTTTATGGGACTAAGTTGTTTAAAAATAATAAGATCAAAGGAGGTAAGGCTAAGGCGAAACAGAATAAGGTTTTATGTGCAGAACAGCTGAGTCGTAGGATGAAAGAAGATATAGGGTTAGAGTAAGAGAATAACGATGCTTCTGATTATACTAAATGTTTATAATCATGACTTATGTATCCATTAGCGTGAAGGCTAGTTTCGCTGGTTCTATCTCGGCTACAATATTCATTTGTACTCGCTTAATCCAGCCTGACTTTACCCATTAATCATCGAGTACTTATAAAAATCCATTCCTACTAAACTAAATGCTTATTTTTCAATTTACGTTGTCTTATTTTTGAGACTTTAACTCTGATTTATATAAAAACAAGCGTCATAATGTTTTTTTCCTTTCTTTGTCTAATGGATATAAAACAGACAGTTATTTTTGGGATTAATAAATGAAAATTAAATTACTATGTTTTATTAGAACCTTTAATTTTATATAAGCAATTGAATTAAATTAAATTAAACAAAAAACAGTTTGAATCCACCTCCGTATTAATAGTGTTGAAATTTATTAATTGAATGCTGCTTGAATAACTCATTTATCAATTCTATATCTGTAATGTTGAGTCTTTCTATATCTCCTAGGATTCTATTGGGCTAGATAGGGTGAATAGAAAGAAGAAAGGGTGGGGGCTGTATGAAATTTATTTCAAGAGGTTCAGAAGGTAACCGCTATCGAAGCGGTCTAAAATCCAAAATAAAAGGTATCGCTATTATCGAATTTACGATTGTGGTGAGCCTGTTTTTTGCGCTTTTTTTAACGGTTGTTGACCTTGGTATTTATGGGTTCGTTAAACTGACCATGCAACACTCGGCAAGGGAGGGGGCAAGATATGCCATTACAGGTCGTTCTGACTTGGATCCTGACTCATCGAGTGATCGCGAAGCGGCTATCTTGGAAAAAATCTCTCAATCGTCGAGCGGTTTACTCGATAAAGTGATGGATGTTCAGAATATACGTGTTGAAGATGTCTATGGTAATGCAATCACCGGCTTTGGCGGTTCTGGAGACATTATTTCTATTCATCTTGATTGTGAGTGGCCATCTGTAAATCCCTATATGTATGTTTTGCTCGATGATGGAAAATTCAAATTTACCGTCAGCGCAGCGATGAAAAACGAAGCTTTTTAGGGAGGGACTGGATGTTTCCTTTTAAATTGAAAAAAGCCGCTCAGAAAGGTTTTGCAGCAATCGAAATGACGTTGATAGCGCCTTTATTTATGCTACTGATCGTGGCGGCTGTCGACATAACACATCTCATTCAAGCTAACCACGTTATTATCAGTATCAGTCGAGAAGGTGGAAACATTATCTCGCGAAGTAACACTGATACCCCACAAGAAGTCATGGACATCATAGCGACAACATCAGGCACTTTGGATTTAACGCAAGACGGCGTTATTTACATTACTGAGTTGGTCGGTCAAGAAGATGCTTCTCCATACATTAAAAGTCAGTATCGATGGAACCAGCACGGGTTAAGTAAAAACAGTGCTATTTGGGCGAGCTGCAGCAATTGGGCCAATGATGGAGAGTGCTCGGATGTGGATGCTGATGATCCTCCTGTTGTTAACAACTTAGCGGTTGCACTTGATGATGGAGAGATTGTGTACAGCGTTGAAGTCTTTTACGACTACTCGCCTATTTTTAGTCGAGTGTTTGATGATGAATACATTCTGAGCGACACAACATATATGTAAGGGAGGTCGATATGGATAAGGGAACCCCAATCAAATATCGTTACAGTCGTGGGTTAGTGGCTTTGATGTCAATTATTGCGCTGCCTTTTATACTCTTAGTTGTTGGTCTTTCTGTTGATGCTGGTCGAGCTTATATTGTTAAGTCGAAATTATTTGCCGCGGTCGATGCAGCCAGCATTGCGGCTGCAAGGGCGGTCGCTAATGGCGAAGATGCTGGACGGGCAGCTGCTCAAAAATATTTTGCAGCTAATATCCCCGCAGACTTCTATTCAGCCACTCCTAGCTTAGGCGCAGTCAATTTCGCTAATGATTCGTTTGGTAATATCTCTATCGATATCTCAGCAACAGCGCAAGTGCCCACTGTTTTTTTGCCATTGATAGGGCTAGACACGTTTAGCCCTGGTGTATCCGCACAGTCGATCCGCCGCCCTGTAGATTTAGTGTTAGTGATTGATAACACTACATCTTTGAGGTTAGGGAGTATCGGCGACGTGACTCAAGATGTCATCGATAGGTCTAAGTCATTCGTTGAGAATTTTCATGAAGGTTTTGATCGTATCTCGTTGGTGAAATTTGCGTTTGGGTCAGAGGTACCTGTTGGGTTCACATCGACTCGAGGACACAGTCGAAGCACTATCAAATCTGAAATTGATAGCTTTAACTTTGGTAGTACCTCGAACGCACAATATACCAATGCATCGGAAGGGATGTATCGAGCTCTGAATGAACTGAGAACGGTGACTGATCCGGCAAATTTGAAAGTGATCGTGTTCTTTACCGATGGAGCACCAAACACCTTTGCAACCACGTTTGATTTTGAGGACGGGGATTCACATACGGGCGCTATTCGATCAAGCGATGGTTCCAGTGGTACGCCGAGAGGGCTTTGGAGGCATGACTCGATAGCCACCACTTTATCTGGTGGCTATGAGGGAAATGATATTGATGACCATATCAGTGAGATGCCCCAGTACTACACGACTCATGATTCAAGCGCCACTGAGTTCAACATTCTAAATCCGTCTCATGCGTTGCGTCCAGTCGCGCAATATGATCCAGATAGTCATTCAGCGAATGATTTGTATACCCGTGTAAATCGGGTTGCGCGTAATCTCGTCGAAGATATTGCGGAAAAAGCCAGAACGGAAGATATTTATGTATTTACGTTAGGGTTAGGTTCATCTCTAACATCAGCGACAGGACCTGATAGCGAGTTTGGTGAAGACTTATTGCTACGGATGGCGAATTCTAGTGCGCTATTAGATGATCCTGATCTTAGTGCGGATTATGACCCTGCTCAGCTTGAAGGAGTGTATTGTCATGCCATCGATGAAGAGGCGCTAGGTCCTTGTTTTGATGAGATGTTAGACGTAATTATCAGGTTAACCTTGTAATAGTTGTCTGCGGGTCGGTTTACTTGCAATAAGGCTGTCAGTAGAAAAACGGTCAATAGGAAGAAAGGCCAACAGAAAGTGGGTCATATAAAAAGAGGGAGCTCTCAAGCTCCCTCTTAGTGCTAGTTTCAGTTTAGTAGCACTCTTTATTCAGTGTTAGGTGGAAGTCATGGTTATTCTTCCCAAACCACCAATTTATCTTTCGGCCAGTTATGACCAACTTCATGGTATTTCTGCTCAAGGATATGTCGCTTGATTTTGAGAGTCGGGGTTAACACGCCATTCTCAATGCTCCATGGTTCCTTAATCATCAATACACCTTTGATCTTCTCATGTGAACCGAGCTGCTCGTTCATTTTCTCGATAACGCGCTTTGTCGTTTTCTCATAGCGAGCTCTATCGAAATTAGGGAAGTCATGCGGTACCACAAGTAGGATTGGGCCTGGTAGGCCAAGCCCTATCAAACACATCATTTCTACGCGGCTGTACTCAAACAGTTTGTTTTCGATTGGTACAGGGGCAACAAACTTACCTTTAGCGGTTTTAAAGGTATCTTTCTTACGCCCACGAATCGTTAGGTAACCTTCACTATCGATATCACCGATATCACCGGTATGAAGCCAACCATCCGAGTTAAAAGACTCTTGGGTTGCAATATCATTCTTGTAGTAACCAGAGAATAAGCCTTTGCCTCGAACTAGAATCTCTTCATCTTCAGCTATTTTGAGTTCGATCCCTGGACCTGCATTACCAACCGTACCAATTTTATCGGCTCTGAATGGGTAGTTGAGCGTGCTGTAGGCGAAAGACTCTGTCATGCCCCATGCCTCGGTAATGTGCAGGCCAACACTCTCATACCATGCGAGTAGAGCGGGTGATACAGGTGCAGAACCACATCCAAGAACGCGAGCTTGGTCTAACCCTAAGCCATCAGCAAGTTTCTTCTTAATGATGTTGTTGATAAACGGAATCTTCAGTAAGAAGTTCAGTTTCTTCTGTGGCAATTTGTCTTGGATTCGCTGCTGGAACAGAGTCCATAAGCGAGGAACTGAGATAAACAGTGTAGGGCGATGCATTTTCACATCATCAATAAAGGTGTCTAAAGATTCAGGGAAAGCCGTAACCACGCCCCCCATCACTGAAGAACCAAAGATGTAAACGCGTTCTGTAATATGAGCAAGTGGTAAGTAAGAAAACAGGCGATCGCCAGGTTGGATTCCAATATGATCAATCAACCTTTGAACAGACCAAGTAAACGCGCCGTAGGTGAGCATTGCGCCTTTTGGTAGCCCTGATGTACCCGATGTATAAACAAGTGACATCAGCTTATCGTCGTGATGCTGAGGGCGTTTGGTTGATGGTTCATGTGTATCAATGAGCTGTTCGAAAGTGTGTTGGCACTTCGCTGCGCTGTCGTATGGCAGTGAAATACTCACTAAGCTCGGATTGTCATCAAGTACTTTTTGAGTGGCTTTAGGATCGTCAAGCTTACCTGCAATCACAATTTTACATTCACTGTGTTCAATACAGTATTGAATGGTATCTGCACCCGCTGTAGGAAAGATTGGGACGCTGACAAAATCTCCTAACATCATGGCAAGATCGCAGATGAACCATTCTGCACAGTTTTTCGATACGAGAGCGACTCGATCGCCAGGTTGGGCTCCGAGTCCTTCTAATGCTGACGCTAATTTCAGTGCTTTGTCGGCTACTTCTTTATAAGTAAATTCGACAAATTGGCGGTTAATAATCTGTTTCAAATAGACTTCATCTGGGCGTTCTTCTGCCCATTTTAAAATCATGTCATTGGGTGTAGGGAGAGCTGTTGCTTGTTCTTGGCTAAACTCGTTAGGCTGAATCATTGTCTAACTCCATGTTTTTCGCTAAGTTATTTTTGGTTATTTTTGTTAAAATCATGTTAAATGTACCATGATTTTTTCTTTTAGGGAGTAAAATTAGCGTTTTCTGTTATCTGTGCAGGCACGTCTGTAGCTTGCAGGGGTTACCCCCGTCCTTTTCTTAAAAATTCTTGAAAAATACGACACATCCTTGTAGCCACATTGATAAGAAATTACAGCTATTTTTGATTCGGTATCCGCCTCAATCAACTTTTTGGCTAACAGTATTCGTTTATCGCACACAAAGTCTCTAAAGCTTACTCCAAAGTGTAGATGAAACTTTTTAGAAAAATAGGTTGCTGAACAGTGACATTTTTCAGCTATGTCCGTTTCTCTTATTTCCTTGTTAATGTTATCCATAACAAAATTAACAACTTCAGAAGTAAACTGCTTGGTCGGCTCCTGGTTGTTGCTATTCATGTCTCTATCGAGGTCGAAGTGTGCTTCAAAGATATGCTGTGTTTTACTCTTTAATTCTTCGAAGGCACTGGTCAGATGATTGTTACTCGTTTCTATAATGAAAAATATATTCTTATGATTTCGAACGTTATTAGGTATCTGACCTGTACAAATAATAACAATTCTCTTGTTCAAGTTTTCACAAATAGATAGTGCCATTTTAAGTAGTTGAAGTTCATCCGTTTTATTCAATATAAAAAATACTAACCTTACATCTAAGTGGCTGATTATAGATATGTCCTGTTTATGGTTTTTTATGAGAAAGTAACGACTTATTTTATTGATGATGATTGAATTAAAGTCGCTATCTATATCTGACAGTAAAGGTGTAATTATATTCATAGTTATTAAACCGGTATCATACTTAAATAAGAAGTAAGAGAAGTATGGATGAATGTGTTTATTTAAATAGATTAGAAGTGCGACAAAAAAGTGCAAGTAAATGGCAAGAAAATCCTAACCGAATATATGGTTCGGCTCTAGATTTAGTTTACAGGTAAATAAAACCTGATACGTAAATCAAGGAGAGATTCTTATGAGTAACTTATTGAAAAACATTAAAGAATTCATGAATGATGAAGAAGGTCTGACGGTCATAGAATATGTGATCGGTGCTGCTATGCTCGTTTTAGGATTGACAACTATATTTAGTGGAATAGGTAGTGCGTTATCAACGAAACTAAGCGCGATTGTTGGTGCGATTAGTACGACGACAGCACCATAGAAACTATGAATATTAAGAGAATAAAAAAGCAGAAAGGACTAACCATTGTCGAATACATTATCGGTGCGGCTTTGCTTGTTTTTCTCGCTTGGGCAATATTCTCTGGTATAGCTGTATCCTTGTTCAGTAAATTTCAATTAATTGTGTCAGGTATATGAATGATAAGTGAATCTCTAGTTTTTTGGGTGCTATTGGTTGTGGTATCAGTATTTGATGTGAAAGAAAATCGAATACCGAATAAGGTTCTGATTTTATTTGTATTGTTGTACTTTATTATTGCGATTAATAGTGGATTAACTTGGGGTTCACTTGGCACTTCTTTGATTGGGGCGGCTGTTTTTTTCTCTTCGGGACTTATTTTATATTTCTTGAGAGCAATGTCTGCTGGCGATGTGAAATTTTGGGGGGTGATAGGGCTATATGTTGGATGGGGTAACCTACTCGATATTACTTATTATATTATCATTTCCGCGGGAATAATTGCTGTGTTTTACTTACTTTATAACCGTGCGAACAGCGAGTCTCTAACGGTAAAAGGTTATTTTGAAGAGAAACTAATGTTAGTTAGTGGAATGTCAACCAGCACAAAAACTGTGTCAACGGTTCATTCTAGGTATTCAAATAAGGTGACGATGCCTTTCGCACCTTCAGTTGTTATAGGCTTAGCGATGTATAGCTATTTTACGTAATTTAAATTGAAATTCGATGTGTTGGAGAGAACATATGGATATTAGAGGGATACCGTCCCCGAGTAATTTAAAGCCTCAAATATCAGCTCCTTTGGTTCCGACTTCCATTGAATCGCTTGGTATACCTGAAGTTGTGATTGAAAACTTATTACTTAAACACTTATCCGCTTACCCTAAGTCTGATGTGTTGGAGCTTTCTAACCATTTGTGTGTGGTTACCCATATTGTTGAGAATGGACTTGCGGTACTTAGAAAGAAATCATTCATTGAAGTCTTTCAACCAACTTCAGCTTTATCTTTAGACTCCTCTTCACACAGTCATGTTCGCTACTCCTTATCAGAAAAGGGCATAGAAGAAGCAGATCTCGCTTTTACTCGAGATGCTTATTTAGGCCCGGTTCCCGTTTCACTTGCTCAATACAGTGACATTGTAAAACAACAAGACTTGCGAGCGGAATTGGTGACCAGACCACATGTTGAAGCGGCTCTTAGTGATGTTTACGGCGTAGACAAAATGATCTCCGTGCTAGGCCCGGCAATTAACTCGGGACGAGCTCTGCTTTTGTATGGGTATGCCGGTACAGGTAAAACATTTGTTGCGACACGCATAGTTAATGCATTACACACTTCAGTTTTTATCCCTTATGCAGTCTATGCCTTCGGTAACATTATTAAGGTTTTCTCTACGCAACACCATAAACCGCTTGATCGCAACGGCAGTGAAACATTGGTTTCTCTTAAGGATCAGTACGACAAGCGTTGGCTCAATTGTGAGAGACCGAATATTCAGGTGGGCGGAGAGCTAACCATGGATATGCTTGAAGTTAATCATTCAGAGAACAGCCGAGTGTGGTTGGCACCGTTACAAATGATGGCGAATAACGGAATTCTGGTGATTGATGACCTCGGGCGTCAGCCAATGCCAGTCGATAACCTGCTCAATCGATGGATTGTTCCAATGGAATATTACTTCGATCATCTTTCGTTGCCGAATGGTCAGCAAGTGACAATGCCATTTGTGTTGACCCTCGCTTTCTCTACTAACTTAAATCCGGAGAAGATCAGTGATCCGGCATTTTTGCGTCGCTTGGGTTATAAAATCGAATTCAAGCCTCTTAATCTGCGTGACTATGAATCCTTGTGGATGAATGTTGTGGCAGAGAAAGAGCTAGAACTTCAAAGCGGTTTCTTTGAGCGCTTATCTCAAATGCACACGCTTTACAAAGTGCCTCTTTTCCCTTGCTTACCTAAAGATCTCGCTGGTATTAGCAAAGATATCCTTTCATTTGAGCAGCTCCCGCCCGTTATTACTTTCGATATTCTTTCCATGGCATGGGAAGTCTACTTTACCTCTGATGGACACGAGGAAGAAAATAATGAATAAGAGTCAGGTATTCCTATTGTTTTTACTGTCCGTAGTATTCGGCTTAGCGGCTGTATTTTTTGCTAAGCAATGGATGGACAACCAAGTTCAACCGACGATAGAAGTCGAAGAAGTTGAACGTCACCCGGTTGTAGTGGCCTCTCAAGAAATTGAAGCTGGAACCATAATTGAAGAGCAGTATTTAACGACGAAGTTGATGGAAGTTGATTGGATCAATGAAAACAACTATTCGGATAAATCTGAGCTGATTGGTCAGGTTGTCGCTAATACCATTTATGCCGGAGAGGTGCTTCACAAGCTGCGTTTCACCGTTCCTGGTGAAGGCTCCACACTTGCGGCTTTGATTCCTGAAAATAAACGAGCGGTAACAATTCGAGTCGATGACGTTATCGGTGTAGCTGGGTTTCTATTACCCGGGAACAAGGTCGATATTCTCAATACCGTTTCCTACGGTAAAAACTCTGCGGCCACTCGAACTGTGTTGAAAGACATTAAAGTGCTCGCGGTAGACCAGACCGCCAGAACCAAAGAAAACAGCCCCATTATTGTTCGTGCGGTAACACTTGAGGTGACCCCCAAAGATGCAGAAAAGCTTCTGACGGCTAAGAGCAAAGGCAGTATTCAGCTTACCTTAAGAAATCCTCATGAAGTTGAGAAGAAAGTCGTTCGTCGATACGTGCCTAGACCAAGCGTGACCATTATCAAGGGTACGGAAACATCCAGTGTGCGCGTCAAGGATTGAGGTGAGATATGAGAATAATATTAGCGTGTGTTTTGAGCCTGCTTTGTTTTTCGAACGTAAGTTTTGCTGCATTGCAAACCGGAAAAACAGTCACGGTTCCGCATCATAAATCGACGCATGTCGTGTTATCAGGTAAAGCGAGCAAGGTTTCACTTGGCGACCCTGATGTTTTGGACATCGTGATTTTGAAATCTAACGAAGTGTTTTTGATTGGTAACAAGTTAGGTGCAACCAACTTGATGGCTTGGGATTCTCGAGGCCAGTTGATTGAGTCTATTAATATCGAGGTGACTCATGATCTTAATAGCCTGAAATCCAAGCTGTATGAGTTTCTTCCTGACGAGACTATCGAGGTACATAGCGCTCAGAATCGCTTGCTGTTGAGTGGGCAAATCAGTAATCAACAGAAGATGAATGTCGCTATGAGAATTGCTGAAACCTACGCCGCAGGGCAGGCTGCAGATGATTCTAAAGAGAGTGGTAGTGAGCAAGCTGCTGCAACTGGTGTTATCAACTTAATGTCTATCGGTGGCGCCCAACAGGTGATGTTAGAGGTAACTGTCGCCGAGGTTCAGCGGAGTTTAGTGAGAAAGTTCGATGCTAATTTCCACTTCTTCCAAACCAGTGGTTCCAACTTTTCGTGGGGAGCTTCATCTGTTCCTGCTGGTGTACTGGGTGCAACACCAATCTTCGATATTCCTACCTCAACTGATTACGGGATTCTAGGGTCTTTCATCGATAGTAATACCTTATTTACCTTTGCATTGGATGTCGCCAAGCAAAATGGTGTCGCGAAGGTATTAGCAGAGCCGAATTTAACTGCATTGAGTGGCTCTAAGGCCGAGTTTCTCGCGGGTGGTGAATTTCCAATTCCAGTTCCGGATGATGATGGGATTACCATTGAATACAAAGAATACGGGGTAGGGCTGAAATTTATACCGACCGTACTCAGTGATAAAAAGATCAACCTAAACTTAGCGGTTGATGTAAGTGAAATTGCGAACAGCAGTTCATTGACTATCGACCCCGGCTCGACCAACGCGACTTACTTTATTCCACCAATTACACGTCGAAGCGCCTCTTCTACGCTTGAGCTTGCAGATGGACAAACCATCGGTATTGCAGGGCTACTGAGCGAGAACGTGCGTGATATCAGCAACAAAATGCCGGGTATTGGTGATGTGCCGATCCTAGGCCAGCTTTTCAATAGTCAAGAATACGTATCGGGAGAAACAGAGCTTGTCATTCTTGTTACTCCTCGACTCGCTAAACCAGTGGACAGAAGTCAAGTCACACTACCAAC
Source organism: Vibrio sp. 10N.261.51.A3 (assembly GCF_041471965.1). Lineage (NCBI taxonomy): Bacteria > Pseudomonadati > Pseudomonadota > Gammaproteobacteria > Vibrionales > Vibrionaceae > Vibrio > Vibrio sp. 10N.261.51.A3. Next base: position 59,844 of record NZ_JBFRPK010000049.1, on the reverse strand, counting down.
TGATGCCTTTGTTGACCCTAATGACCTGGAATATTACTTGTTAGGTAAAAGCGCTTACATTGCTGAGCCTTCTGACTCTGAAGACAAGAATAATTCAAGTTCCGCTAAAGACATCGCGCCAACTGATGGTGGTAGCGAAGGTTCATTTGGTCATGATTTATAAGGAGATAGATATGATTAGAACAATGATGGTCTTTCTCGCACTGGTATTAGTCGGTTGTGCGAATGACGCGCCTTTGGGGCAGTCGGTTGCTAAGCTGAAAATGGAGCAAACGTACAACCCGAATGCAACTCAAGAGAACTTGCAGGTTTTACCTGATGGTACCGGGGAGCGCATGCAGGCTGGTTACGACAGTTACGTGGGTAAAGGCGATGAAGATCTTTCAGAGAGCAATAGTCAGGTCTTACAGAGCTTTAATTAGTTTGGAGGTACTTTATGTTGTATCAAGTATCAAGAAAACCTAAAAAACAGGGCGGATTGGTTGTCATATTTGTGACTATAGCGTTGCTTGTCTTCCTTGCTGTGTCAGCGTTAGCCGTGGATATCAACCATATGCTAGTGAATAAAACGCGCTTACAGAATGCGGTTGACTCAGCGGCGTTAGCGGCAGCGACTATTTTGGATAACAGTAAAGATCAAACCGCGGTATCTGCAGAAGTTACATCAACATTGAATGCTATGGCGGGGGCTTCTGGTAATCATGAATTTGATTTCTCAACTGCAGTGGTTAGCGTTGAATACTCTAACGACCCTCAAAGCTTTGCGGGGACCCCTACGTTTGGTGCTGATGATGATGTATATGTTCGAGTTAATGTCAGCTCATTAGATATGGATGAATTCTTTATTCAGATGTTTGGTTTAGCAAAAAGCGTATCGGCAACAGCGGTTGCAGGACCAAGCTCAGGACTGCAAGTTGTGAATAATATTGTACCCATTGGAGTGTGTACTGGTGACGGGACTTCAGATAACGATATTAACGAAGATGGTTATGATGATGCTACCGGTGAGGCAATTACCAATGTCTTTGGTTATGAGGTAGGTACAGTTCATGCTCTAAAAGTGGGCGATAAAAAACTGTCTCAAATGGGAAATGGTAATTATCACCTACTGGACTTTGGATCTGGAGGTAGCACGGTAAAAGAAGCCTTGGCTGGTTACTATGATTACTCTGTCGCTATTGGCGATAGTGTTACTACCAAGCCTGGGGGAACGGTTGGGCCTACAGCTGATGGTTTAAATACTCGTTTTGGTGATTATGGTGGCGGCTTATCAAGTTCAGATTACCCATCTGATTATGTAACGACTGAGCCCAGTTCTGAAATTAAGATAGACAGTAAAACGGGTGATATTGATTTTGATGGCTCTTATACCTATTCCCAATATGAGGCTGACACCAACGCATGTATAGCAAGTATGGGCTCTGGTTGTGTGTCTGGTGGTACAGCATGGCGACGTATTCTTCCTATTCCTATGGTCGATTGCTCAGGTAAAAGTGGTGGAGTAACCAGTTTTACCGTTCAGAAAATAGGGTGCTTCTTCTTATTACAAAAGGCGCCAACTAACAATTCCGGTACTCCTGCAGTATTTGGTGAATTCATACATTCTTGTAGTGTTGCTGGCGGTTCTGGTGGGGCTGAGTCATCAACTGAAGGTCCTTACAAAATTGTTTTGTATAAAGACCCAGATGGAGGAGGCTCTTAGTTATGGATAACAACTTTAAAAAACAACAGGGCCTCGCTGCAATTGAAATGTTGATTGCGACACCAGTATTACTGTTTTTCTTGGTGTTGGTTCTTGAACTGGGAAACATCCTAATTCACTACAATGTCATCTCAAAATCGGTTCAAAACGGAGCTCGTTATGCTGTAAGTGAGGTGTATGGAACAAAGGGTGGGACATTAGCTCCTACTGCGGAAATTCAAAATATTGTGGTTTACGGTAAGAACACTGTAGGTACGGCGATACTTTCTAGCCTTGCAACTTCTGATGTAGTTGTCACTCCTCCTTCAGCAGACAGTTATGTGAGAGTAACGGTTAATTACGACTATGTTCCTCACTTTTTATCGATTCCATTTTCATCTGAAAGCTTATCTGTTCCCTTAAGTGTGTCGTCTGTTATGAGGGTTTTCTGATGAAACCAATCAACAAGCACAACGGCTTAGCCATTATCGAGTTTACGATAGTTTCTTGGTTGGTTTTCTTGCTGATTTTTCTGATTTTGGCTTTGGGGGCTTATGTATTCTCACTCCAGATTGTTAACGAGGCGACGAGAAAAGCGGCAAGGCTAGCGACCGTTTGTTACGTCTTAGACCGCGATAACATTGCGGGGATTGTTGTAGAAGACATTCCACTACTGGGGTTTAGCGATAGCAACTTGGAGGTGGCGTATTTGGATGCTGCTGGCTCTGAAATTGCCTCTGATTTCGAAACCAATTTTAGTGCGATTAAGTTTGTACGAGCAAGAGCGACAGGCTATGGCATTCAGCTGATCAGCAACCTCAGCTTTTTAGGGACAAATGGGTTTCTTGCGGCACCTGCGTTTGAGACGATTTTACCCGCTGAGAATTTAGGTGTAATCAAAGCCAATACAAATACTAGGACAAGATGTCCGGAACAAATACAGGGTGGGTAATATGGGCGAAGCAATTGATATTTTACCGAATGAAGACGATGCGATTCGCCTTAAAACCAACTTGAATGTATGGCTTATCTATAGCAATGAAAACTTTCATGCTCATATGAGGCAGCAATTGAAACGTTGTCGAAATGTTCATATCGACTCTTTTTCATTATTAGGCATGACCGAAGAATATGTGAGAAGCATAGATACTCCCGACCTTATCTTTGTCGAAGCGAGTGGTGGTTGGGCTCAGAAAATGGTCGATCTGCAAAGCTATAATCTGCAATTGGAAGAGCATGATTTATCTTTGGTTGTATTCGGTGATGAGAATGACAATGGATCATTAAAAATAGCGCTAAGACTGGGTGCTTCTGATTTCCTATCTCATGACATTTCTATTTCTGGTCTCTTACCGTTACTCAAGAAAACCGCAGCGGAAAAAATTGAAAACTCTAGCTACGGGGAGGTGTTCCTGTTTATTAACACCAAAGGTGGAATGGGGGCGACAACCTTAGCGCTAAACACGGCCGTTGAAATAGCAAGTTACCATCCGAATGAGGTGCTTTTACTTGATATAGACCTTCAATTTGGAGTTATTCCTGAATATTTGAATATCACCCCAGCCTACAGTATTTCGGATGCTATCGACAGCTCAAATGATTTGGATGAGATGTCTTTGAATAGCTTAGTTAACAAGCACTCATCGGGGTTACACGTTTTAAGCTTCAAACATGAAAATAACGCGGATGATTATGAACATGCCCAAAAGATTGGGAGGTTATTACCCGTATTACGTCGCTTCTATCGTTACATTGTTATCGATTTCTCTCGAGGGTTAGATCATATTTTCGCATCAGCTATCTCCCCTGCGACTAAGGTGTTACTCGTTGCTCAACAAACCTTAGTGTCGGTCAAAAACAGTAACCGTTTAGTCAGAACTCTGAAATTTGAGTACGGGTTACAACAAGACGCAATCGAGATCATCGTGAATCGTTATGAGAAACGACAAACCATTAAGTTATCAGACATAGAACAAACCGTTGGGAAGCATGATATCCATTTAATGCCTAACGATTTTAAGGTCGCATTGGAGAGTGCCAATTTAGGTCAACCATTGGTTGAGTCAAAAAAGAAGAGTTCGATTACACGCTCGATCATCGATTTGTCTCATATCCTTTCTCCTCCAGAGCAAGAAGAGAAGAGTTGGCTCAAAAAGATATTTTCATAGGTTGTTTGTTCTAAGCATAGATGAGGGATCGTTATGTTCTTTAAACGAAAAAATATAAATCCGGAGTTTGAAAAAAAAGTAGAACAGTTTTCGCAACAAGAAAGCGAGAACATTGCTGCCTTTCCTCAAGGAGCCGTTAGTGATTCTGTTGTTCTTAAAGGGCTAGATGCCAACGAAGAACAAGAAAAATCGGTTAATGAAGCAAAAAAAGTCTTAGAACAAGAGCTTTCAATTAAGCACTATTTTCATAAACAGCTCTTAGAGACACTTGACCTTGGTCTGCTTTCAAGCCTTGATAAAGAGCGCGCTAAAGTTGACCTTCATGAAGCGATTGTTCAGCTAATGGCAGACGATCAAAGCCATGCTCTGAGTGCGGAAGGCCGGAAAAGAGTGATCAAACAAATCGAAGATGAAGTGTTTGGTTTGGGGCCTTTAGAGCCATTGCTAGCCGATAAAACCGTATCTGATATTTTGGTTAATGGGCCTAAAAATGTGTTCGTTGAGCGAGGTGGTAAGTTAGAAAAGACCCCTTATACGTTTTTGGATGACCGACATCTTAGAAACATCATTGACCGTATTGTTAGCCAAGTGGGACGTCGAATTGATGAAGCCTCTCCTATGGTTGATGCACGATTGGCCGATGGCTCTCGGGTAAATGCAATTATCCCACCTCTTGCCTTAGATGGCCCATCGGTATCCATACGACGCTTTGCGGTAGACAGCCTAACTATGGACAACTTGCTGGAATATAAGTCAGCCTCTCCGCAAATGGCGAAATTTGTCGAAGCGGCCGTTAAAGGTGAGCTCAATATATTAATTTCAGGCGGTACGGGGTCAGGGAAAACCACGACGCTTAATATCTTTTCTGGTTTCATCCCACGAGATCAACGAATCATCACAATAGAAGATTCCGCAGAGCTTCAACTCCAGCAACCCCACGTTATTCGTCTTGAAACTCGTCCGGCAAACCTTGAAGGAAAAGGTGAGATAAGTCAGCGAGAGCTAGTGAAAAACACGTTACGTATGCGACCTGACCGTATCGTTGTCGGGGAGGTGCGTGGTAGTGAAGCGGTCGATATGTTGGCTGCGATGAATACCGGGCATGACGGTTCCCTTGCAACCATTCACGCCAACACCCCTCGTGATGCACTAAGCCGTGTAGAGAACATGTTTTCGATGGCGGGCTGGAACATTTCTACCAAAAATCTCAGAGCGCAGATTGCTTCTGCTATCCATCTAGTAGTTCAGATGGAAAGGCAAGAAGATGGTAAGCGCCGTATGGTTAGTATCCAAGAGATCAATGGTATGGAAGGAGAGGTCATCACTATGTCTGAGATCTTCAACTTTCAGCGTCAAGGCATCGATGAGCATGGCAATATTTTAGGTTATTACACCGCAACCGGTGTAGTGCCTCAGTCTCATGACCAATTGGTTAAGCGTGGTCTTGATCTGCCTTTTGAGCTCTTTACTGAATCACATAGCTGAGGAACGGATTATGGATAACGTAACTGTCTCGCTGGTCCTGTTGTTTGTTGCGGTGTTGTTTATTTCGCAAGCCTTGTTATTGCCAGCAGCCGGGAAAAAAGCCAAACACAAAGAGTTATCTCGCCGTCTAAAAGAGACACAAAGAAATATTGATGAAGAGAGCTTGTCGCTCTTAAAAGAGCACTACAACAAAGAGCTATCACCGCTCGACCGAAAATTAATTGTGATTCCTTTCTTTGCCGACCTAAAACGTATGCTGGAATTAGCGGGTCTCCACCTTACGTTAAGTCGCTTTTTGTTCATCGTATTTTTGTGCGGAACCTTATTGGCTTTAATGGCTTTAGTGTTTAATCAAGTGTGGTTCATTTGTGTAGCCGCTTTCGTCTTCGCTTGGGTTGTCGCTTATCTGTTTGTCCAAAATAGAGTGACATACAGGATGGCTCGATTCGAAGAGCAGCTGCCAGAGGCTCTGGATATTATTCGAAGAGCCTTACAAGCGGGGCAGCCATTGGTTCAGTCTTTCAATGAGGTGGGTGAAGAGATGCCTGAGCCGATCGGTGTTGAGTTTAAGAACACCTATAACCTGCTTAATTATGGCTACGACTTGAGGCTCGCGATCATGCAAATGACAGAGCGAGCACCGACCGTTTCGATGTTGGCTTTCTCAAGTGCCGTCATGTTGCAGAAAGAGACAGGGGGGAACCTCTCTGAGAATCTGCAAAAAGTATCTGAGGTATTAAGAGCCCGCTTTAAACTCGAAAGAAAGATCAAAACCCTGTCAGCTGAGAGTCGCCTTTCTGCTTGGATACTGACCCTTTCTCCGTTTGCCCTGTTTTTCGGTCTTAAATTCGTAAACCCTGAATACATTGAGCCTTTGTACAGTGACCCTAGAGGAATATCGATGGTCAGTATTGGAGTGATCTTGTTGGCGATTGGGGCATTGTGGATAAGAAAAATAATAAATATCGAGATATAAATTATGGAATTCTTTGATTTAGAAGTATGGAAACAAGCACTCTCTGAGTTCGGGATCAGCAGTCAAACCTTACTCTACGGGATGATTTTGCTGACCACGATGTTACTTACCCTCACTCTTGGTTTTCTTTTTGTTGGCGCTCGTTCACCGTTGGATAAAAAGTTAAAACAGATTTCTGGAGGTAGCCAAACGGGCAGCCGGAAGTCTTATGATTTTACGAATACCTTGGAGTCGTTAACGCCATTTATTGGGCGAGGGAACAAAAAGGACAACGAAAGCTATTCAGAAAAGCTCATGCACGCTGGATACCATGAAAAAAGTGCGCTTTCAGTCTTTTATTCCATCAAAGTGCTTTCCGCTCTTATCGGGTTTGTCTGTGCGTTCGTGGTGTTTTATCTGGCGATTGGTGACAGTTATAACAACTTATTGATTGTGACTTGTATCTTTGTCGGCACGTTTTTACCCAACTTTGTATTGAGTAAAATGCAAAAAGAGAGACAGAGAAAAATTAGAAATGGGGTACCTGACGCGCTCGACCTTTTGGTGGTTTGTACTGAATCAGGCCTTGGCTTTAATGCGGCGCTGGGACGAGTTGCTAATGAGTTATACATCTCACAGCCCGAACTTGCCGATGAGCTGGATACGGTTTTTGCCAAAATTCAGGCGGGTGTCACGATGCCAGATGCTTTGAGTCAACTTGTCGAACGGACTGGCCTTCATGAATTAGACGGGCTCGTCTCTTTGCTCTCACATGCCTCCAGAATGGGGGGGAGCTTAGCGCAAACGTTACGAGACTATACCGAAGATTTTCGAGATAAGCGCCAACAAGCTGCGGAAGAGATTGCAGCAAAAATACCAACTAAAATGTTGTTTCCTATGTTGTTATTTATTTGGCCGTGTTTTTTTATTGTTGCCCTAGGACCTGGGATGATGATTGTTATGGACGCATTAAGTGCGCCAGGAGTTGGTTTATGATGCTAATGAACAGAATGGTTTTACTTTTGCTGCCGCTATTAGTTTTAGGGTGTGCTTCTTCTGATGAGCCAACCAATCAGTTTGATGCTGAGTTGTATTCGGGGAAGCCCATTGACACCTTAACCAGTGACGATCCTCCGGTTAGTGAAAAAGAAGCGATCATGCGTGGTGATGTGGCGCTGAGAGATAACAATATCGATCTAGCGCTTTATGAGTACATCCGATCTCTGTCTTTCCCTGAGCAAGAGTTTCACGATAAAACGCTGTTTACGATTGGCCGAATTCACTCATCGAGAGGCAACTACGCGCTCGCTGAAAAAGCCTATCTGGCGGCACTAGATTTTAATCCGGCGCATACTGAAGTGTTGGAGCAACTTGGGGTTCTATATACCAAGCAGCGCCGCACCGATGAAGGACGAAGTTATTTTTTTAAAGCGATTAATGCCGATCAAGTTCGCTTGAAAAGCAGTGAAACGACTAAAAATTACCAAGCGTTAAGCCAAAGTGAAGTTGCTGGCTTGAAGGTGGATAGCATGTCGCCAGCACTCGCTTATATGGGAATTGGGGTATTGGAGGATGTTGAAGGTAAGCATCAAATAGCTCAAGAGTATTTTAAAAAGTCGCTCACTATCGATAAAACCTCAGTAAAAGCCTTGTTGAACATGGGCTACTCCCATTACATGTATGGCAACTACAAAGAAGCGTATCAATACACTCGTTCGGCGTTAGAGATTGAGCCTAACAATGAGAAAGCTCAGAATAACCTTGCCCTTATTTACTTAGCTTCCGGCGATGTGAAAAAGGCGATCAACGTTTTTATGCGTCATATGGATGCTCCCGAAGCGTTGAATAATGTCGGGTATTTTTTAATTCTCCAAGGTCGACCTGATGAAGCGATTCCTTATCTTCAACAAGCGATCGATAAAAAGCCGTCTTACTACAAAATTGCTAATGAGAACCTAAATAGAGCGTTGGCAGAGGTAAGGGAAATGAAAGCCAGCACCCCGATATAACGCCCTATCAAGTTAAGTCATTCTAAATAAGATAGCCCCTGATGAGTTTCCTGATCAGGGGCTATTATTTGTAACTCAGTTTAGTATCTAAAGTTGGGTATCTAAGTGCTTAATTATAAATAGTTAAGCATCGCACCAGCGGCGATAAAGGTACCCACTAAACCTATAATCGGCATCTTAATTGTTTTCAATAACCACACACCAACAATGATCAGAGCGAAGTCTATGCCGCTGCTTACTGCGCTTGTGAAGATCGGTTGATATAGCGCTGCCAACAATAAACCGACAACCGCCGCATTCACACCAGTAAGAGCGCCTGCCACCAAAGGTTTGCTTGCAATCGCCTGCCAGTTTTTCAATATACCGAGTAGCAATAAGAAGCCCGGTAAGAACACAGCAATCGTTGCGAGTAGTGCGCCTGTGATCGGTGCCGATGGCATCAATACATAACCTAAGTAAGTCGCAAGTGTAAACATAGGCCCTGGTACTGCCTGTGCTGCTGCATAACCTGTTAGGAAGGCATCTTGAGACAGTTGGTCACCAATACCATTTTGTAGCAACGGAAGTACCACGTGGCCGCCACCGAATACTAAGCTACCTGCTTGGTAGAACAGGCCAAACACTTCAATACCTTGAGAGTAAGCACTGAATAGAGGCAGACCAACCAGCAAAGCAACAAAAATCACCAGAGGCGTTACCGATATTTTTTGCGTTGAAGGTATCGTTTTGAGCTCTTGAGACGTCAAGAACTTACTGCCAACCATTGCTGCAAATAGAAGCACTAAAACTTGAGGCCAGATGCCTGGAATCAGTAGTAGTACAATCGCGGTAATCACACATAAGGCGGTCGCTATCTTCGATTGGCAAAAGTTCTTGTACATACCAAAGGTTGCATCAGCTACAACCACTACCGCTAATAACTTAAGCCCGTGAATGATTGAATTGAAAAGTGGTGCTTCCAATAGTTGGTTGCTGACTAACGCCAATATCAGCATCAGAATCACAGATGGGGAAGTGAAGCCGACAAATGCAGCAATAGCACCTGTTAGTCCACCTTTCTTGTAGCCAACCGCAAAGCCAACCTGACTTGAACCTGGGCCCGGCAGAAATTGACTGAGGGCGACAATTTGCCCGTACTCTTCGTCGGATAGCCAATTCAGTTTCTCAACAAAGGTTTTACGGAAGTAGCCAATGTGTGCCGCTGGTCCACCGAAGCTAATCCAGCCAAGCCAGAAAAAGGTTTTAAAAATTGAAAGCATGATCGATTCCAGATAAATGTTTAGCGTAATTTAGGTGGAGTTGAACTATGATTCAAATTAATTATTTTAATTATAACTATGAATGAAATGGGTTATTTGGAATGGCTGATTTTAATTGGAAAGGGATCGACCTTAACTTATTGATTGCACTGCAGGCTTTGTATAAAACAAATAGCGTGAGTAAGGCTGCTGAGCGTTGTTATGTAAGCCAATCTGCGATGAGCCATAGCTTACAAAGGCTACGAAAGTTGTTTGATGACCCTTTGTTTGAGCGTGTAGGTAGCAAGATGGAGGCGACCGACCGAGCCATTGAACTATCGAGCACAGTGGACGCGCTACTGAATACCATCCAGTCTGAAGTTCTGTTATCTAAACGTTTTGAGACCGAGAGTTTCAAAGGGAGCTGGAAAATAGGGTTGACGGATTACGCAGAGCAGATGTTTGGCCCAATGATATTCGATTTGATCAAAGAAGCTTCACCAAACTCTCAAGTCGCATTTTTTAATGTTAATCGAGGCAACTATCAGCAAGTATTTGAAGAGGCAAAGCTGGATATCTCGATAGGTAGTTTTGGAGAGGTGCCTAAGCTGTTTGGTATTGATCAACTCTACACCGAGCAGCATGTTTGCTTACTTGATAGCTCAGTGCTTGGTGTTGAACTGCCGATGTCGCTAGAGACATTTGTGTCTGTCGAGCATGCATTAGTTTCCCCCAATGGTTCTCTAAAAACGGGTGTAGATATTAAATTAGCGGAACTCGGTTATACGAGAAAAGTGGCGATTGCATCGAGTAATTTTTTGACGGTAAAACGACTGATAAGTGGCAGGAAGTTGCTGTGTATCGTGCCTAAGTTGGTCGCCCGAACTGACCCTAATGTGGAGAGCTCGCTGATAGCCGTTGCCCCGCCGATAGAGGTTCCTGATTTTGACATTCAACTTGTTTACCACAAGGGAAAGCAACTCGATGATAAAAGTATCCACCTGAGAAAAACCATTAGTCAGGCTGTTGAAGAAGTAACGGGTCGAAGAGATTAACTCGTAATCCGATGTGATAAAGGGTGGGACATATCTAGTTTATGGAGCTTTGATTGGTGGTGTCCGTCTTCGCAACCAGTAACCAATAGCGTGCCAAAGAGCGACGACTAATATCGCCCCTAAGTATCCGTCGATTGCATAGTGCCAAGCCAAGTGAACGGAGCCGATCTGGACAATAAAAGCATAACCCCACGCCAAATATCCCAGCTTTTTGTTCAACCTAAATGCTGTCATTGCCATTAACACTGCGATAGTGACATGCAAACTAGGCATCGCAGATATTCCCGTTCCTCGGCCTCTTATGCCAGTAACATAGCTATCCCAAAGCATATCCTGCGCGGATAGCATCCAAAGTGGGAATAGATTCGCTTGCTTTAACTGGAGGTCTTGCGCTTGTAGACGTTCCATTAACCTAAGATAGAGATCTTGTTCATAGAAGTGGTGAAAGTAGGCGGGTCCCGCAGACGACAACAGCGTCGCTATGACGTTACCTAGGAGAAACCAAGATATCAAAAAGGTCAGGATAAACTGATTACGAAGTTGGTCATCTTTTCGATAGATGATGAAAAAAAGTAACATTCCCCACATCAGAAAAAACCATAAGTTGTATAAGAAGTTCATCACCAAAGTTGAAGCTGCATTTGGCAGGAAGAAGTGTGTGAGTTCCCATGGAGATACGCCAAAGTGCAACCACTTATCTAAGTGGTAAAAAGCGAGGTCTAAAGTGTAAGGATTGAAGTGCGGGATGAGTGATTTGATAAACGTGTAACTCGAAAATGAGATGTTCAAAGCGAGCATTAACAAGACAAAGTAAATGGGTTTCGAGATAGGAAATAGCAGTGACTTCACTTTTTTGATGAATCGTATAGTCGGTTTTTTTTCTCTCTTAAACAGTAAATAACAGTAATAATACGTTGCCCAGATAATAAAAGTGACATAGCAAATGGTAATTAAGACATCGATATAACTATAGATGTCATACTTCATATTATTTGGGACAAATAGGTTGATGGTTAAGGTGAGCGGAGCAATGAATGCCACGTACCATAAAATCAGTTTGTTTCTTCTAAATTCATGGAGTAGGGAAGCTAGCAAGGTTGATTGTTCTTTTCGAGGCGCGGGCTTGGCGGTGGTCGTTTCTGAATCCATATAGCCCCTCCTCAAGATTTCCAATCATGATTAAAGGTTAGTTCATCTGAGCTGTTTTTCTACTCTGGGCTTGGTCTCTGCGACAAAAATAAATGAAATAATTCCTTCCATTTTTCACAACCCGACTATACTTAATTTACGACTCAAGGCAGTCGTAAAGAATAGGCTTTTTGATTTACCTAAGTAAAAAAATTGGTTATATCCTCATGATATAGCTTAAAAATCTACCAGGCTAAACGGACTTAGTTGGTCTTAAAAGCGCTAGCTCCCCCTAGCGCTTTTTTCTTTTGGTCGAGATAAATTTCGACGTATCAACAACAACCTAAAAAGAGAATCGAGTCCATTTCTTAGCTCGCCAGCGATAGGCCATGATGATTCCACGGAACCACTCGTCCATCGCGATTGCCATCCAAGCACCCAATACGCCATAACCCCAATGCACGCCAAGCAAATAGCTCATGGCAACCCCAATGCCCCACATGCTGAGAATGCCCATTTTGATCGGGAATTTAATGTCGCCAGCAGCCTTTAGACAAGAGATAAAGATAAGGTTAAATACTCGTCCAGCTTCAAGAATGATGGAACCTGCAATCAGTGCCGCCGTTAGCGCAATGATCTCTGGATCTTGCGTGAACAGATCGAGAATTTCGAAACGGAACACATACACCATGCAGGTGATCGCGGTTGACGCGATAAAGCCAACCACAAAGTAACGTTGCACGCGCTTGGTAATCTCGTCGATCCAACCCTTACCAATGTAATAGCCTGTTTGGATTTGGCTGCCTTGACCAATTGCCAGTGCAAACGCAAAAGAGAGGCGAGCGATGTTTTGTGCGTAAGTAAACGCAGCCAGTGAAGACGTACCCATCTGCACTACAAAGAAGGTAATGCTGATCTGAGCCATGTTATAAGAGAGCACTTCTCCAGCGTTCATCGAGCCGATCTTCATGATTTTTTGATAGATGGCTTTCGGCACAGATTTAAACTGCTTCACTGGTAGATAAATCCCTTTGCTTCTGACCACACCAATCAAGATCAACATTCCGATTACTTGGCTAATGACGGTCGCGGTCGCAACCCCTTGCACGCCGTATACAGGCAAACCAAAAGGTTGATATAAGGCACAGTAGTTACCGAATACGTTGATGACACCTGCAATCATATTGATCACCATCGGTGACTTTGAATAGCCATGACTGCGCAAAATAGTGGTGAGAACCACACCTATGGTTACATTGAAGGTGAGAGCACCACTGATGAACAGGTATTCTTGCGCGTACTGTTCGACTTGAGGTTCGAGTTGATAAAGCGGGATAAAATATTCAGCAACAAGAACGGCAATCACACTCAGTAGCACACCGGCAATAATGGCCAGAATGATACTTGCTACACCCACGTGAGCGCTCTCTTGAGTGCGGGAAGCACCATTGTATTGCGCGATTAGAATACCCGTACCACTGCTGACCATGGTCGAGACAATGATCAGGAAAAAGGATATCTGAGAAATAACACCAACGGCAGACACGGCTTTGTCCGAGTATCCCGATAACATGAATACATCACTGGTGTTGAGTGCGGTTCTTAAAAGAACTTCGATAAAAATTGGCCAGGTGAGCGCAACGATTCCCATACGTTTGTTTAGGGTGGAATCAGCATTAGGCATTTAGGTTTTCTCAAAAAAGGGGTAGGCGACACTATAGTTTAGCTATTATTTAGTAAACGACTATCAAATTAATGTCCGGAAGGCTAATAAGGATAAATAAAATTCGAATAAGTCTTCAGAATTCAATATTTCAGTGAGGGTGATGAAATTTTTGAATGGGATTTCATAGCAAGAGCACTCTTTGCTTTTTGTGAGTAAAAGCTTGCCTGTGTTAGCTGAGTACAACGAACAGAGTAAAAGGATCATAGTAGGCCAAATAGTCTAAATACTTTTTTTTTAGATTATTTGCTTCAGGTATAAAAAAGGCACTCAGCGAGAAACTGAGTGCCAAAGTCTGAAATTTATGAGGTTAGATTTTCATTGAATTTCAGAAGACAGGTATAAGTTTTTACTTACTCTGCGTCAGTAAAGAAATCGTTGTATAACATGTATAGGTGGGCAGCACTCCAAGAGAAGTTTGGAGCACCTTGTTGTTCACCGTTTAGCGGGTTGTAGTTCTCACGGATAGGACCGTCTTGTACCAAGCCATCGGCGTGGTCGAAGAATGCGCCTGCCATTTCAATCGCATCGTCACGGTAGCCGTAGCTGTCCATACCTTTTAGGCCGAAGTAGAACTGGTCTACCCATACACGTCCACGCCAGTAAATATCTGGGCCAAATGCTGGGCTAGAAAGCGCTGCTGTGCCCAGTGGAACGTAGGTGTTGAACTCTGAGGTATCTTTCATCACAGAGACCACGGCATCAGCGTGAGCTTGTGTTGCTGCACCGTTGAACAGTGGTGACCAACCCTCAGGGCCTTTACCACGCTCGACAATCGGTTTGCCTGCGCAGCCATTGGCTAAAGGCTTGTCTTCAATACGAATGTCATAGAAGAAGTTAGTGCCTTCGTCGAACATACAGGTGTTGATGTAGTTCGATAGGTGCTCTGCTTTTTCACGGAACTCTTTCGCTTCTGCGTCTTTACCTAGAATGTCAGCCATTTCTGCTAGGTACTTGTTATCGCTGTACATGTAGCTTGCTTGGTCAACGGACTCTTGCAGCAATGAATAGCCAAGTAAAGTGCCGTCTTCAGCGCGGTTTTGAGCGAATTCAACATCCCAATCACTGCGCTTGCCACCGTTAGCAACGTACGCGTCTAGCTGGTCTTTATCGATGAAACCGAAGGCTGCTGCATCATCACGACCTGATTCCCAAGACGCAGCGGTTTGAGCTGGGCTCTCGATGTAATCGTAGTTGCCTTCTGCTACCACTTTATCCAGTTCAGCTTGGCCTACGACTGTTTCGTGTTTATCGCCACGAACCACGGTGAAGTACATTTCACCTTCAGGTGTGTTGTGTGCTTTGTCGCGTGCTGCGCCGTATTCTGGAACACCGTTGCCGTTGTTATCACGGTTGCGTAGCCACCAGTCGTGGTAAGCCACTAGCTTTGGATACATCTCTTCTAGCCAAGCTTCATCGCTGGTGGTCTTGTAGACTTCCATCACGGCCCATGCAGCTAGGCTTGGTTTGGTATTACGTTCGTTCCAGTTACCGCCGTCGCCGCCACGTTCTGGGCTTAGGTTGTAAGCCAATAGATCTGGCACGTAACCTTCATCCCAAGGGCGAACAGGATCGTCAGCTTGAATTTGGTAGGCAAACATCGCGCGGATGTTATCTTTCGCTACATCTGGGTTGAAGTGAGCCATTGCGTAGGCTTGCTTCCATGTGTCCCAAGGCCAAGTTTGGTTGCCCGAGAACCAACGCGCCGTCACGGATGGTGTCACAGAGTCAAACTCCATCGCACCTGCAGCGCCACGCCAGTTACCGTTTAGGGTTTCCATCGCTTTAACCGCAACACGCTCTTGCTCTGGTGTCGCGTTCGGGTTGGTTAAACCCATCTCAAGATAGCCTTCCCAACGTTCTGCTGATGCGGCTAAGAAGTCGGTAGGGTTTGCCATGATCTTTTTGATTTCAGGCTGTTCCGCTTGCGCTTCTTCTGCCGTTAGAACATGCGAGTATGTGGTGTAGATAGTCGTCGATGCTTCAATGTTTGCCGTTGAAGTAAACGCTAAACCATCAACCGTGGTTTTCGTTGGAATCGACTTGTGAACTTGGTATTCAGACTCACCAGAAGTCAGTAGATCCCATGTCGAACGAACCTTACCGAAGGTCACCTTTAGGCCATCGTCGGTTGCGACGATTTGACGGTCATACTCAGGGTAAGTTTCAGCGATTGTTTTGTCGGTTTGTGCAACGCCTTCTTTGGCGTGCGTCTTTTCTAGCAGTTCACCATCCCACACTAATTCAACCGGTGAGTCGGTAGTGATTTTTGTTTCTAGCAGAGAGGTACGGTTTGAAGCAAAACGCATCGTCATTTCTACGGTCACATCGTCAGATTTTAGCGTCTGAACCAATGCGCCCGGTAGGCTATAAGCTTCCATAGTGAAAGCCACTTTTTTGCCGTCTTTGAACACGCTTAGGCGGTCGAAGTTATCAGCCATGAAGTTGATATATTCTTCGGTAAGCAGTGCTGTACCTGGGAATCCGCCCATGCCTTCTGCACTGTCTGGCAGCAGATGACCGTGCCATGCACCTAGGTCGAAGAATGGGTTAAAGCGTTGGTGGTCATCGAAGTCGTAGTCACGCATGTATTCAGGTGAGCCAGTACGGTCGATAACGTTCTTAAATTCGTTGGCTTGCAGTTGCTCTGTGTCAGAGCCTGAGCCAGAGATTGAGTTTGAAGCACAACCAGTAACGACAAGGGCTGCACCGATAGCGAGAGCTGCGAATGATTTATTCAGTTTCATGATCAATTCCTGTTATTACCAGTAGAAGTATTGCATTGCGAACACCTGAGCGTCGCCGATTTCAGTGTCGCTGCCTACGCCAAAGCGGCTATCGAAAGCAGTCGCAAACGCGCCGTTGCCGTATTCATACCAAACGCCAGCATTGATGTAAGAGGTGATTTCTTTGTCGCCATTGTCACCGTCAAAGTTTGCGTAGTTGTAGGCTGCAGATAGGTAAACGCCTTGTGCCGCTTCGTACCATGCACTGGTTTGAATACCAGACTCGCTACCGAAAGACTCTTGGTTGCCTTTATCTGTATCGTGCCAAACACGAGTGGCGAAGTTTTTGTACTCAGCACCCAATAGCAATAGTTCACCACCATCGTTGTTACGAACTTCACCACCACCCATTAGGGTTAAGTCGTCGGTCAGATCGTATTGAAGGTAACCATTGACCATGGCGTTCTTATCTTTCCATTGGTCTGCGAAGCTGTCGTATTTACCGAAGTGAACAAGAGCATCGTCTTCCGAGAAGTCAGACTCTGGCGCGAAAGAAACGCTGTAGCGAAGCTTGCCTTCTAGGTTTTGAATCTTCACACCAAGGTGCACGTCTCGCGTGTTTGAGATCGCGTAGCCGTATTCAACCGTAGGGTCACCCCACCATTGAACGTCATCTAATGAAGAGTCCATACGACCAATCATGAATTCTGTTTTGTTATCTGTGCGGTAGCCAGCGTAAAAGCGGTTGAAACCACCTTCAAAACCGCCCCAGCCGTGGCCCGTTGCCCAAGCATTGCCTTCGTCATCGGCTTGTACTGTCCAGCCCTCCATATAAGCAAGACCAAACCAATTACCGTGCTCGATAGCCAAGCCAGCTTCAATGTAAGTACCGTCTGCGTAGCGGCCTTTATCATCACCTTCGAGTGCCACGTGACCACCAAGGCCAAGCTCACCATAAAAGTTAAATAGGGTTTCAGTTTCTGTCTGAGGAGGCTGAGTATCACTGTGGTTTGCTGCGGACTCTTCCGCGTGGGCAGTGGTACTTAAGGCAGCAAGAATACAGCTTGTAATAAGAGTGTTTTTAGTAAAACTACTTTTCATTTTAATCACTTCTGTGTCGGGGTTATAAATGAAGGTTCGCAAGCAGTTCTGACTTCTAATATGGGGTGCTCTTCAAGGCGTATTGGTCAGGTTACTTACGATCGCAAAACCAATATTAATGATAATTTTGATGTTTAAAATTAATTAAGTTTAAAAGTGTGATCTATTTTTAGTAAATATTTACTTTGTTTTTATTTTGACTTTCAGTTGAATTTGCAGAGGTATGGCTAGGGTTGTAAGTATTCGGGAGGTGAATTGTTTGATGGGTGGTTAGATTGTTGGTTCGAATGTTTTGATTCTTGAATGGCTTTGATTTAATCGAGATGGTTAGTGGAAATGTACCGACAAATAAAAAGGCACTCACCAAATGTGAGTGCCTGAAGTTTAAGTCAGAGTGCCCGAAGTTTAAATCAGAGTGCAGGGTAAACTAAGCGTTCGCCGGTTCAGGTTTTGCTTCTAGTTTTTTCTCTTCTGGAGATAAGCTTTTTTCATATTTTCCGTACTTCCACCACGCGTAGCCAAGGAAGATAACAATCCCGCCCACGTTGTAGAAGATGATGGTCATGATGTCAGCACCTGTTGGGAAGGTTGACGCAAAGAAGCCAACAGTGAAAATGCCGATCAGAATCGAGACCACGGTAATGCCTGTCATACGTGAGCCCATTCTGAAATCACGAGGTAAGTGATCCAACTTCAAACGTAAATTAAGGTACGCGATCATGATGAATAGCGGTGGCAACATCGATGCTGCAGCTGTCATGTTGATAATGGTACTCATCAGATCTTGAACCGTATCGGACGCCAGTGTCGGAATGAACATCAGTGGAATCACAATCAAGAACTGAATCCAAGCCGCACGCTCTGGAACGCCTTGTTTGTTTAGAGCGACCGTTTTCTCACCGAAGATACCTTTAGGGATTTCAGAGAAGAAAATCTTAACGGGTGTTGCCGTCCACATCAGCAGAGAGCCCAGCATCGCCGTGAATGAAACCACACCAACGAAACGGTTCATCAAGATTTCAGACAGGCCAAAGTGTCTTGCTAGCCCTTCAAATACCTGAACTGAGCCGCCTGTGAATTTAAGCTCTTCACGCGAAACAAACACGTTTGCTAACACAGATCCTACCGAGTAAAGCGCACCGATGAAGATACCGGCAATGATGATGACTTTAACGAAAGACTTGTGACCGCCTTTGATGTCGTTAACGTAAACCGCGACCGATTCTGCACCGCCTGCCGCCATGAAGATCCAAGTGATTACGCCAAGGAATGCCCAGTTGAAGCTTGGTGTCATGGCTTCAATGGTGATTGGGTCAGCTGGCTCGATACCGCCTACCAAAGCACCGCCAGATAGCAAGATGTAAGACATCGTTAGCAGCAGCATCAGTGATGATGTTAGTGAGGTGATAGGGCCCAGTAATTTCGCACCGTTATTCGAGATATGAGTCGCGACCGCAAACAAAATAGTACTTAGAATTGCGGTGGTCATTGGCGTGAATATGTACTCAAAACCTAAGAACGCATACGACGCGTAAGCGATGATTCTAGGGAGCAGAGAGGTGAAGAAGAACAGGTTAACAAACCAGTAGGTGTAAGCTGAAATAAACGCCCAGCGGCCGCCTAGAGAGCTTTTAACCCAAGAGTAAACACCCGCTTCAGAGTCTTTATTCAGTGACACAAACTCTGCAACGATCAAACAAAATGGCACAAAGTAAAAGATGGTTGCTAGAAAGAACATCGGAGCCGAGGAAAGGCCGATCTCGATGTTGTTATTAATGATGTTATTGAAGCTGTATACCGCCGCGAAGGTCATAGACAGTAGGGCAAATTTGCCTATCGTACTGCGTTTATTTTCGGACATGATGTTCTCCGGTGAATCACGTTGATGATCGTTATAACTTGGTCCTAGAGAGGGAAGCTCTAGGCCGCACTTTTATTGTTATGTTGGTTTGGCAAACACCCGCTTTGTTTTGTCAGGGTTGGCTCATTGTTGTTTTTATAGATTTACGATCGGACTTCTTTGGGGTTTTTTTCTTTGGTATTTCAGTAAACTTATTACCAAAACAAAGAGTTAAAGATTAAGAAGTTCATTGAAGAGATTGCTTGTTTCATGAGCGACGATTTATAAGGCGTGTAGGGGCTTTTTTGTCGCTTTCTTTATATGAATCAGTTTGTCTCTTCAGCAAGAAGATTAAAGATTAAGCGGCGGGAAGTTAATCGAAATTGATCAAATATGTGACCTTGAGTAAATAAATTTAGTTAATGTTTTACCTTGGTTTTTATTTGAGTTTTATTACCTATTAATTGGTGTTTTTCGTGAACTGAAACCTTGACGGAACGCCGTTTTATTTTTGGGGTTTTTATTTTAATTATCTGATTTAAAACAAAAAAAGCGCCAATTAAGGCGCTTTTAACTAGATGTATAGATTCTGGATTACGACTGCTTAGCCGTTTCTAGCTTTGCTTCTTTACCTGCTTGCTTCTTTTCAAAGCGAGAGATCCACCACCATGCGATACCAGAGAATACCGCTGTCATGAAGACGTTGATGAAGAAGGCTTGAACAAGGTCAACACCTGTCGGGAATGCCGATGCTGTCATGCTCACAATGAAGATACCAATCAGTACCGATACTACTGCCATACCTTGAACTCGAGTACCCATGCGGAAATCACGTGGTGTGTCGTCATGCTTCAAGCGGAATACAAAGTAGGCCACCATGATGAAGATCGGCGGAAGCATTGCGGTACCTGCTGTTAGGTTGATTGCTGTGTTCATCATGTCTTGTACTGATTCAGAACCGAAGCCGTTCACCACAAGCATCACGAATACAAACGCGAACTGCCACCAAGCTGCACGTACTGGCACGCCGTGTTCGTTAAGCTCTGTTGTCTTCTCGCCGTAAACACCTTTAGGGATTTCAGAGAAGTGAATTTTTACTGGAGCTGCTGTCCACATCATCATCGAACCGAACATAGCAACGAATAGGATAATACCGACGAAGCGACCCGTTAGAGATTGTGAAATGTCGAAGTAGTTCGCCATACCTGTGAAGATTTCAACCATGCCGCCAGCGTAGGTCAGTTCATCACGAGCAACGAATACGTTTACTAGAAGAGAGCCCACTGCGTACATTGCGCCGATTGCGATACCTGCACCAATGATAACCTTGATGAAAGACTTGTGACCGCCCTTAACATCGTTTAGGTAAGCGGCTGCGGTTTCTGCACCACCGGCTGCTTGGAAGATCCAACACATGATACCTAGCGTTGCCCAGTTGATGGTCGGTGTCATTGCTTCAAGCGTGATTGGTTCTACTGGCTCATGGTTGCCGCCCAGTGCCATTAGTGCACCGATAACGTAGATTGCAAACAGAGCGAATACACCGTAGGCCACGATCTCGGCAATCTTACCTAGCCAGCTCGCGCCTTTGGTTGAGATGTGAGTTGCTGCAGCAAACAGAGCAATCGAGATAGCCGATGTGACGACTGGCGAGAAGGCGTATTCATAGCCCAACATCGCGTAAGACGCATAGGCGATTACGTTTGGTAGCAGGGATACAAACCAGAAAAGGTTTACGAACCAGTATAGGAAGGAACCTAGGTAGGCTGCTTTTGAGCCTAGTGGTTTTTTTAGCCAGTCATACATGCCTGACTCAGAATTTTTATTTGCTGATACGAATTCAGCAATGATGAACACGAACGGAATGAAGTAAATAAGGGTCGCGAGCAAAAAGATAGGGGCTGAACTCAATCCCAATTCGATGTTGTTGTTTACAATGTTGCGAACGTTAAATACCGCTGCAAATGTCATGGAGAGTAGGGCAAATTTGCCTAACTTACCGCGTACAGATTCAGACATAGTGTCCTCCGAGGAATCACGTAATTATAGTCGTTATTTCTCAATGCTTCCTTGTAGGGAGGAAGCATTGAGGCTTTGTTCAGCATGTTGGAGCCTTGAACGGCAAGGCTCGATACATACTGTGAATAGATAGCGTTATTGTTTATTTATTGAGGAAGTAACCGTCTTCAATGGTCACTTTCAGTACCACTTTTCGAACTCGGTTATCACCGTGGAAACGGTAAGCCTGATTGTTGTCAAAGATCGCCACTTGGCCTTCAGCTAGCTCACGAGTTTCACCGTTCCCCATTAGGTGTTCGCGGTCGGTTTCATCGCTATAAGCTTGGATCTGCTCTAGCTCTGATTTCGCTGCGAATTCAACCGTTTCACGGCCTTCTAGGTAGTAGTGCACGTCGAAGTAACGACGATTACCGGTGAAGTTTTCTGTGTTACGAGCCACACCGTCTTCAATCATGTAAGCCAATGAATCACCAATTGAATACATCACGCCATCTTTGATGTTTCCGATGTTTTCAATCGCTTCTACACAGCGTTGCCATTTACGACCATCGCGGTAGACGACTTTAAATTGTTCTAAGTTCTCTAAAACGATCATCGCTTATGCCTCGTTCAGTTGTGGTTGAGCTTTTGGTGCATTCACCGTAAAAAACTCATCGCCAAAGTTGTGATTGATTAGGTGCTGCGCATCGCAATCGCCTGCTTGGAATGGAATCAGAGTTAAACCGTAGCGGAACTCGTCCATGTAAACGCGGTAAGAATCGAGCACTTCGCTGCCCCAAGAGTTAGAGCCTAAGCCCATCACTTGGTGATCTAGGTTTAACGTGATGTAACCGCTTTTCTCTAGCTCAATGGTGTGTTGTGCTTGGTGCAGGTTTTGGTTGGTGTAGAACCATGCGCTGAAGTTGATTTCTTGCTGTGGTTTTACTGCAATACCATTACCCGCGCGGCTTGAAAGCGCAGCCCAACGAACGTGTTGGCGGTTGCCGTTGTTCTGTGGGAACGGGTAGTTCTCGAACATGTCTGCAACGGTTGATTGGTACACATCAATCATGTTGGCTTGCTTGCTGTCTTGGTAGTTCTCTTCAGGGCCGCGTCCGTAATATTGGACTTGGTCGAAGTCGCCGTTGATGCCCATATCAAAACCAATCACAGGAATTACATGAGGGTACTCACCGTAACGTTCGCCGCTTAGCTCAACGTTCAATTGGCCTTCAGCATTAACTTGGTAGCGATATTCACAACGCATGCCGAAATCGAATACTGGTGGAGCAATGATGCTGGTGGTGGTGATCTCTACCTTGCCATTTACCTGTTCAACGTTAACGCATTCAAGGTCAATGCTACGGAAGTGCTCCTGCATAATTTGCAAGTGTGCAGGCTCCCAGTAACCATCGTGCTCTTGCTTATGGTTATCGATCATTGGCTTGAAGAAGTTCAGCTTAGGCTCAGACTTAATCAGTTCCTCGCCATTCACTAACCATGACGTCAGTTTGCCGTTCACTTTCGAGAAGTTCAGAGCAAAGTTGTGGCCTTTGATTAGGTAGGCTAAGCGAGATTCTTCAACATTCAGTGCTGTCGCATTATTGTTAGTGAAGGCGTCAAGCTGTGCTGTGTTCTCTTTCACTTGGAACTGATAAACCGCAATGTCGTGGTTCGCTTCGCTGTATGAAGTACGAGAATCCTTACGAACTGTAAAGTTCACAAACACTTCACGCTCATCAAGCTCTGGCAAATTAAGCGTCAGTTCACGGCTAGAGTTCTCAGCCAGCTCTTCAATCTTGATGTGCTGTACGGCAATGGTTTCACCCTCAGCGCGGATTTCCGCAGTGATGGTGTAATCATCGATGTTTGAGAACCAAAGCTTGTTGTCTACTGTGAAGGTACCCGTTTGTGCATCGAAATCGCGAAGCTTCACCGGGGCAATCACTTGCTTGTACTCTTTCAAGCCAGGGCCTGGCGTTTGGTCTGGGTAGATCAAGCCATCCATGCAGAAGTTGTAGTTGTTCGGGTAGTCACCGTAGTCACCGCCGTATTTGTAGAACTCTGTGCCTGCTTCATCACGCGCTAGAATGCCGTGGTCACACCATTCCCAAACGTAGTGACCTTGAATTGCATCGTGCTTGTAGAACACGTTTTGGTATTCGGTTAAGCCACCTGGGCCATTACCCATTGCGTGTGCGTATTCACAGATAATGCGTGGTTTTTCGTGTGGGAATTCACCGAAGGCATTCATCAGTTGAGCACGTGAGTACATGGTTGAAATGATGTCGACCACTTCAGCATCGCGGTCTTCTTCATAGTGAACCAAGCGGGTGTCATCAATCGCTTTTGCCGCATCGTACATAGAGCGGATATTGCAGCCGTAGCCTGATTCGTTACCTAAAGACCACATGATGATAGAAGGGTGGTTCTTTTGAGCGTGGATATGACGTTCGATACGTTCAACAAACACCGCTTCCCATGCTGCATCGTTAGTGATGCGGCTTAGGTCGCCAACGTTAGCAAAGCCGTGAGTTTCGACATCGGTTTCACCCATCACGAACAGGCCGTAGATGTCACACAGTTCGTAGAAACGTGGGTCATTCGGGTAGTGCGCAGTACGTACTGAGTTGATGTTGTGTTGCTTCATCAACACCAAGTCTTTCTCAACGCGATCCATGCCCACAGCACGACCTTTCAGGTGGTCGTTGTCGTGACGGTTTACACCATGCAGCATCACGTATTTGTTGTTGATGTAGAACAGACCATCGCGAACTTTAATGTCTCGGAAACCAACGCGCTGTGGAATCACTTCCAACACCTTGCCGTCACCATCTTTCAGCGTCAGCAACAGTTGGTAAAGGTATGGGTTTTCAGCATTCCATTGAACAGGGTTCACGACATCGATAGAGAATTGAGTGTTCGCATTGCCGCCAGTCTGTTGGTTAGGAACAGTTAAGTTATCTACTGAGCCTTGGGAGATAACTTGGCTGCCATCAAGCAATGCGTACTCAAGAGTTGCGTTAGTCGCTGCTGCTAGGTTTTCTAGAGCAACGTTGCACGAAAGGGTCGCGCTTTGGTAAGCGTCGTCAAAATCAGTACGAACCATTAGGTCTTGAACGTGAAGTTGTTCTTTACCAACAAGGTAAACGTCACGGAAGATACCGCCCGTCCACCACATGTCTTGGTCTTCAATGTAGGTAGAGTCTGCCCACTGCATCACGCGAATAGAAAGTAGGTTGTTGCCCGCTTTTACGTGGCTAGAGATATCGAATTCAGCGGTGAGGCGGCTGCCCTTGCTGAAACCAACGTACTCACCATTTACGTAAACTTCGAAGTAGGTCTCTACGCCATCGAATTTAATAATGGTTTGTTTCTCGTTCCAGCTGTCGCCAAGGAAGAAAGAGCGTTGGTATGCGCCGGTCGGGTTATCTGACGGTACGAAAGGTACATCAATTGGGAATGGGAAACCTTCATCTGTGTATTGAAGATCGCCGTGGCCTTCCATTTGCCACATATTTGGCACCGTAATGTGGCCCCAATCGCTCATCTCTTGAGAGTAAAACTCTTCAGGAACCAAGAGCGGGTTAGTGAAGTAGCTGAAATTCCATTGACCACTTAGTAGTTGGAAGTGGCTGCTTAGTTCACGTTGAAATGTTTTAGCGGTTTTTTCTGATGCGTATGAGAAGAAGTAAGCACGTGGTGCCATACGGTTCTCATGTAAGTTCAGGAAGTTTTCCCAGTTGTTCACGTTGCCTCTCTCTCGGTCTGAATGCAGTTTGCTGACCGACGTTCTTATGCGTAATTGGGTCGTAGTGAATACGAGTATTTTTGGACTGAGGTAATTATTAGTAAAACTTTTACTAAATGAAATTGGTGAAAACGTTTTACTTTAACTCCATCACGTTTTTTATGGTCTTTTTACAGTGCTGTGTGATCCACTTAAAAGAATGCTATTGGCTGTTTTATGAAGCAGGCTAAAGAGGCAGGTATGTGTATATAGGCGTATGTGATGGGTACAAAAAAGGCCACCTTCAACAAAGGTAGCCTTAGTTTATCTATTTGATATTTTTAACTATTTTGTCGTGTCACGCAGCTTTAATTTGCTTGGTACATAGACACGCAGTGGGATAGTACGGCCGTCGCGTACTTTCTCAATCAACAGATTAACGCCTTGAATTCCCATTAATTCAGAGTGAATACGAACAGTTGATAAAGATGGGAAGGTAAATTTAGCTGTTGGGATGTCGTTTACACTGATCAGCGCAATATCTTCAGGGATGTTTAATCCGTGCTCATGAACTGCTCGTAAAACGCCAATTGCGATGGAATCTGACGCAATAAACATGGCTTTAGGGTAGTCGCCCGTCGCGAGCATCTGTTTTGCAAGCTTGTAACCTGATGAGCTAGAGAAGTCACCACGGTAGATGTCTTGCTCACTGACAACGTTCTTGAGGCCACCATATTCAGCAAAAGCGACTTCACGAATATCAGGGGTATTGACGTCGTCTTGGCCACCAATAAAGCCGATGCGCTCATAGCCTTGGTTGATAAAGAAGTTGGTGATCTCTTTGCTGATCAAAGCCAGGTCGATATCGACAGAGTCATAAGGTTCTGAGTGATCGGTAAAATCGACATAACAGATATTATCGCTCAGCTTTTTAGCTTGCTCGATAACCTCTGGTGTCATTCTACCCACCAACAAAACACCTGTGATTGGTGCTGAATTGATCTGTATTTTACTTTCATAACAGTTGGTTAGCTTAACTTCCATCTTTTCACATTGGGTTTCAATCCCGTGGCGAATCGATAGATAGTAAGGGTCGTTAACTTCCGCTTCTTGCTTGTAGTTATACAGTGCTAGGAAGTGATGGTTTTGTTTTTTACTGCTAACGGTTTTTCGTGAGCTGCTGGTTTTGTATTCCAACTTCTCTGCAATTTCAAAGATACGCCTTTTGGTCTCTTCCTTGACGCTTAATGTTGGATCTTCATTGAGAACCCTTGAAACTGTAGCCAATGATACATTCGCTTCAGTCGCGATATCTTTTAACGTTGCCATACTCACTTCCTGTTATTGGAACATTGCGCTGCTTTGAAATTGGTATTTAGTAAAAAAGCAATGCACCTCTTTATTCTACAGACCTATTGTAATCAAACTGGACGTCATTGCATTAACTTTTAGTAAAATAAATGCTCAACTCATCTGTGATGTCTCAAATCTAACTGTCTATAATTATCTTATTAAAATTCAATGAATTAGAGGTTAACAGCTATACGTTCTCTCTATGTCATGATCAGTTCCAATGATGAAAGTTAGTGTAAACGTTTACACTTCGTGGTTTTGATCACAGAATTATAGTCAAAATGGCTGCTACTATTTCTGACATACGGTGCTACTGAGCTGAATGTCAGTTCGAGTTAGCCCACGAATGACGACAAAGAGAGGTTGATTGTGAAAGTACTGGTTACGGGCGGCATGGGTTACATCGGAAGTCATACATGCATTCAAATGATACAGGCAGGTATGGAGCCGATCATTGTTGATAACCTTTGCAACAGCAAAGAGCTAGTGCTGAAACGAATCGAATCGTTAACTGGCAAGCGACCAACGTTTTATCTTGGCGACATTCGTGACCAATCTTTTCTAGATGGCGTGTTTTCAGAAAACGATATCCAAGCGGTGATTCACTTTGCTGGCCTGAAAGCGGTAGGGGAGTCGGTGGCTAAGCCTTTGGAGTACTACGATAACAACGTTAATGGTTCACTAGTGTTAGCTCGAAGCATGAAGAAAGCGGGCGTGAAAAGCATCGTATTTAGTTCTTCGGCTACCGTTTACGGCGATCCAGAAGTAGTGCCGATTACTGAAACTTCACCAACTGGCGCGACAACTAACCCTTATGGTCGCAGCAAATATATGGTGGAAGAGTGCTTGAGCGATCTGTTCAACGCTGAAAACGACTGGAGCGTGACTTTACTGCGCTACTTTAACCCTGTTGGTGCACACCCATCAGGCACCATGGGAGAAGACCCACAAGGCATTCCAAACAACCTAATGCCGTTCATCGCACAGGTTGCTGTAGGCCGTAGAGAGAAGCTTTCTATCTTTGGAAACGATTACCCAACACCGGATGGAACTGGTGTTAGAGACTACATCCACGTAATGGATTTGGCTGATGGCCACGTAGCAGCATTAAAAGCCGTGGGCGAGAAAGCGGGCTTACACATTTACAACCTAGGTACGGGCAAAGGCTCAAGTGTACTCGAGATGGTTGAAGCCTTCGCACAAGCATCGGGCAAACCGGTTCCTTATGAACTTTGCCCACGCCGCGCAGGTGACATTGCCGAATGTTGGGCAAGTACTGAAAAAGCAGAGCGCGAGCTTGGCTGGAAGGCGACGCGTAGCGTGATGGAGATGACGGCGGATACATGGAATTGGCAGTCGAATAACCCACAAGGTTACTAAAGAACTTTTAAGCTATTGAAAAAATAGAGATTCCAGATATCTCGTGCCTTTATTCTGGAATGACG
Source organism: Vibrio sp. 10N.261.51.A3 (assembly GCF_041471965.1). Taxonomy (NCBI): domain Bacteria; kingdom Pseudomonadati; phylum Pseudomonadota; class Gammaproteobacteria; order Vibrionales; family Vibrionaceae; genus Vibrio; species Vibrio sp. 10N.261.51.A3. The sequence goes on along the minus strand of NZ_JBFRPK010000049.1, from coordinate 32,209 downwards.
GATGAGCATAAGGCTATGAAGTGGTGGCCTTTGCACAAATAGCACAACGAGATTACACGTCATTCCCTACAGCGAGGCACGAGCGTGATAGGGAATCTCCTTGTAGAAGAATTATTCATCTTGGTGAATTGACCAAGACACAAAATTTGAGAGCAATCTAAACATGTCAAAAGTTGAATTTAACCCAGTAGACCACCCGCATCGTCGTTATAACCCATTAACGGGTCAGTGGATCTTAGTCTCGCCACATCGTGCGAAACGTCCATGGAGTGGTCAAGATGAAAAGCCATCCACTGCGCAACTGCCTGCGTACGACAAAGAGTGCTTCCTTTGTCCAACCAACACGCGTATCTCGGGTGATGAAAACCCTGATTATGACGGCACTTACGTGTTCAGTAACGATTTCGCGGCGTTGATGCCTGATTCGCCTGACGCTCCAGAGTCTGATAACCCTCTATTCAAGACTCAAGGTGTTCGCGGGTTGAGCCGCGTGATCTGTTTTTCTCCGGACCACAGCAAAACGCTGCCGGAGCTTCCGGTAAACAAGATCCGTGGTGTTATCGATACCTGGAATGAACAGATTGAAGAACTAGGTAAAGACTACCTGTGGGTTCAAGCGTTTGAAAACAAAGGTGAGACCATGGGCTGTTCTCAGCCTCACCCACACGGTCAAATTTGGGCGAACAGCTTTCTGCCCAACGAGATTGAACGCAAAGAGAAACTCTTAAAAGAGTACTTCGAACAACAAGGTTCGAATCTTTTAGTGGATTACGTTGAAGCTGAAATGAAAGACGGCTCTCGCACTGTGGTTGAAACTGAACATTGGATTGCTGTGGTTCCTTATTGGGCGGCGTGGCCATTTGAAACCATGTTGCTACCAAAAACACACATTCGCCGTATGAGCGAACTGACTGACGAGCAGCGTGATGATTTAGCGCTTGCGATTAAGAAGCTGACCAGTCGTTACGACAACTTGTTCCAGTGTACATTCCCTTACTCAATGGGCTGGCACTATGCACCGTTCTTCGAAGAAGGCACCGACATCGATCACTGGCAACTGCATGCGTTGTTCTACCCGCCATTGCTACGTAGTGCTTCGGTTCGCAAGTTCATGGTCGGCTACGAAATGTTGGCTGAGTCTCAGCGTGATTTAACCGCAGAACAAGCAGCGCAGCGTCTGCGTGATTTGAGTGACGTTCACTATAAAGAGCAGTAATACGTTGCTTCGTAGATAACAAGCGAGATTCCTGATATCTCGTCCCTCGATTCTGGAATGACGACAGGTGAAAAGCCCATAAGTTTAAGAGCTTAGAAGCTTAAAAGTTTAGTCGCTGATGTTGTCATTCCCTACCGTGAGCGACGAACGATATAGGGAATCTAAAAGAATTAAAGTGGTGCCGTAAAGGGGCCATAACCAATTGAACAAAGAGTTTAACCAGAGAGTTTACTTATGTCTGACCTAATCCAAAACGTGAAAGCATCTTTTGAGCAAGTCCTTGGTTACCAAGCGACTCATATTATCCAAGCACCAGGTCGTGTGAACCTGATCGGCGAGCACACTGACTACAACGATGGTTTTGTTCTACCGTGTGCCATTAACTACCAAACGGTAGTCGCCGCGGCTAAGCGTGACGACAACATTGTTCGCGTAGTATCAGTGGACTACGGTAATGCAGTCGATGAGTTCGATTTAACTCAAGAGATCACATTCCAACAAGACAAGATGTGGGCTAACTACATTCGTGGTGTGGTGAAGTGCTTAAAAGGTCGCGGCTTTGAATTTACAGGTGCAGACATCTCTGTAACGGGCAACGTGCCTCAAGGTGCAGGTTTAAGTTCTTCTGCGGCGCTGGAAGTGGTGATTGGTCAAACATTCAAGGTGCTTTATAACCTAGAGATCAGCCAAGCTGAAGTGGCGCTAAATGGTCAGCAGGCCGAAAACGAATTTGTGGGCTGTAACTGCGGCATCATGGACCAAATGATCTCTGCAGAAGGTCGCGCAAACCACGCGATGCTTTTGGATTGTCGTAGCCTAGAGACTCAAGCGGTTTCAATGCCAGAAGATATGGCTGTGGTTATCATTAACTCAAACAAGAAACGCGGCTTAGTCGACAGCGAATACAACACACGTCGTGAACAGTGTGAAGAAGCGGCGCGCATCTTTGGTGTTCCGGCACTTCGTGATGTGACCATTGAGCAATTCAAAGCGAAAGAGTCTGAATTGGATGAAATGGTCGCGAAACGTGCTCGTCACGTGATTACTGAAAATGACCGTACTGTTGAAGCGGCTCAAGCTCTACGCACTCATGATATGAAGCGTATGGGCGAGTTGATGGCTGAATCGCATGCATCAATGCGTGATGATTTTGAAATCACGGTGAAAGAGATTGATGCGCTGGTTGATATGGTCAAAGAAGTGATCGGTGAACAAGGTGGCGTGCGTATGACTGGCGGTGGTTTCGGTGGTTGTATTGTGGCATTGGTTCCACCTGCATTGGTTGATGAAATCAAAACAACCGTTGAACAGAAATATCAAGCGGCGACGGGGCTAAAAGAATCTATTTATGTGTGCCAAGCGAAAGACGGAGCAGGCTTAGTTGAAGTAATCTAACGGCTTCGAGACTTAATATAGAGCTTACCAAGTAAAAAGATCATGGTAGGCCAAATGCTAAAGCCTTTACTTCAGGTAGAGGCTTTTTACTGGCACTAGAAGGAATTTAGAATGACACAAGAGCAAAACCTGCATCAATCCATGGCGCAGACTCCAGCCTATGATGGCCAACCCGCTCAGTTAGTGACGCTATCAAATACGCATGGGATTCAAGTGACATTCATGGATATTGGTGCAACATGGTTGAGCTGTATCCTGCCAGTAAAGGGAAACAAAAGAGAAGTGTTGTTGGGTGTTAACTCAATGGAGAACTTCGATAAACAAGCCAGCTATATGGGCACAACCGTTGGCCGTTATGCTAACCGCATTGCTAATGGTCGTTTCAAAATTGATGGTCAGAATTACAAGCTGGAAACCAACCAAGCGGGCAATACCTTACATGGTGGCCCGAACGGATTTGATAAACGCCGTTGGAATATTGCCGAGCAAACCGAAACGTCAGTGGTGTTCAGTCTAGAGTCTGCTGATGGCGACCAAGGATTCCCGGGGAATTTGAATGTGTCGGTACGTTATGACATCACCGAAGACAATCGAGTGTCCATTAATTACTCTGCAACCACAGACAAGCCGACTGTAGTCAACCTAACGAATCATGCGTACTTCAATCTACTTGGCGCTGAAGCTGGACACGATTGTTTGTCACACATTGTCAGTATCAATGCTAATCAGTTCTTACCGACCAATTCGGTGGGTATTCCGTTAGGTAACCTTAAATCAGTGAAATCGACCAGCTTTGACTTCAATCAGCCTATGATGATCTCAGAGCGTTTGTTGGGCGATGAACAGCAGAAAGCAGCAAAGGGTTACGACCACTCTTTCTTATTGGCTGATGGCTGCAAACGCACTCAATGCGCCGCGACCGTAACCTCACCGGATGCGCTCGTCACACTAAAAGTATTTTCAACCAAACCTGCGATGCAGCTATACACCGGAAACTGGCTTGGTGGCACACCAAACCGAAGTGGTGGCAGCTATGAAGACTACGCTGGTTTGGCGCTAGAAACCCAGTTCTTACCTGACTCTCCTAACCACCCAGAGTGGAAGCAGGACAGTTGTATTCTCAAGCCTGAACAAGAATATAACTACAGTACCTGTTACCAGTTTGAATTTTCGGGGGATTCTTCAAACTAGTACGCTCTAGCTCAAAGCGGTTACGTCAATATCTTTTGTTTGTGAATAGGACGATGTGAATTATCGCGTTGTTCTTGGGGGATGAGCAAAAGTGGCGCTCAACAAGAGTGCGGTTTATTAAGCGCAATTGTTGAGTATCTGAGTAAGGTAGGAAAGCCCTAACAGAAGCGATTCTGTTAGGGCTTTTTTTTGTTTATTGCTTGATGAGTCGACCAGAACCTAGACTTTCTCTACCGAATTACGGCGTACCAGAGTTGGAGAGAACATCATTGGTTCAGTTGAGGTGTTTTCACCTTTGGCTAAGTGCAACGCGAGTCGTGTCGCTTTCTCTGCCATCATCTGAATCGGGTAGCGAATGGTGGTTAGCTTTGGATGAACATAGCGTGCAATCAAGCCATCATCGAAGCCGATGATCGACATTTTGTCCGGCGCTTGAATACCGTTTTCATCTAGGACAGACAAAGCACCTGCCGCCATGTAATCGTTGTACGCAACAATGCCTGTGATTGGCAGTGATTTAGTCAAAAGGTTGGTCATGGCGTATTCACCCCCTTCACTGGTGGGAGCTGAGTACTCAATATAGCTGTCAGATAACGCTATTTTGTAATCCGAGAGTGCTGACAAGTAACCTTGTACACGCTCATCGGCATCTTCAATGCTGTGCGATGAAGCGATACAGGCAATATTTTTATGACCATGACGAATCAGATATTCAGTCGCAAGATACGCACCTTTCTTGTTGTCCAAGAAAATACAACGGTTAGCAATCTCAGCAATATAGCGATTGATCAGCACTAAGCCTTTGACTTCTTTTGAGTAGGCAATCAGTTCTTCGTCTGTCAGGCCTTTTGAGTGGATCACTAAGGCGTCGCAACGGCTATTGATCAGTAACTCAATCGCTTGTCTTTCTTCTTCACGATCGTGTGAGCCATTACCGACGAGGATATGCTTTCCGTTCTCACGAGCGACATTATCGACAGCCTTAACCAGCGTGCCAAAAAAAGGATCGGAGATATCACCAACCAACACACCGACGGTATTGGTGCTCTGGCTTACCAGCGCGCGAGCATTGGCATTCGGGCGATAGCCGAGTTTAGACATCGCTTTGGTGACGGATTCAATTGAGTTCGCACTTGCCTTCGGAGACTTATTCACGACTCGAGATACGGTTGCAACAGAAACACCTGCTTCCCTTGCGACATCTTTAATTGTTGCCATTTTTAACCTCTATACATTGCTGCATCTATTTAACACCGACAATGAGTGCAAGGCAACGAAACTCTCATTTTACTTCCAGTAATGAGATCTTTACCGCTTGTAATTATTAGGCTTAATGCTAGTGTAAACATTTACATTTTACTTAATTTTAGTAAATGATTTGGTGAGTGAAAATAAATCAATATATGAAGTGAGAAATGGATACTGTCTCTTATGGTGACTTTGCTAAGTTAGAAATGCGTGTCGGTAAGATCATTGAGGTTGTGCGTCATGAAAACGCAGACAAGCTTTACATCGTGCAAGTGGATATCGGTGAGAAGACGCTACAAACGGTGACCAGCCTAGTGCCTTACTACACCGAAGAAGAGTTGATGGGTAAGCAGGTTGTTGTTTTGTGTAATCTAGCGAAGGCGAAGATGAGAGGCCACACTTCTGAGTGCATGTTGTTATGTGCCGAAACGGAAGATGAATCTGAAAGTGTATTGCTGACCCCGGAACGTGCGATGCCTGCAGGTATTCGTGTCGTTTAAGATCGCTTTAGGTTGGTGAGTCAATGTGTTCACCAACCTAAATCAACTAGCTTCGAACAGTCAGTATCAAGCCATCAATCACACTGTGGTGGTGATCTGAAACCCCAGCAAGATTGCCGTATTTAGGCTGGTGGCGATCATTTTCTAATGGGTGATGCCAACCTTGTGTGTGTTGAACAAAGTGCGCCGCAAAGCTTTCAGACACTTCTAAACATCCAGCTAAGACCGTATCGACATAGGTTTGAACGATAGGGCTGTTTTCGCAAGGTGCTTGAATCTCGTCTTTGATGTAAACCCAGATCGCTTGATCCTGTTTAAACTTATTTTGGCTTTCTATCTGAGAGGCCTTTAATTCGATTCGGTGATAACCACGCTCACGGCGATCAAACTCAGTCAGCGCAATATCATCCACTTCAAGTAAAACTCCATTCACTTGTCCCTCACCGAGGTTCACGATCAAAGGTGACAAAACATAGCTGTCATCGATCTTACTCCAATGACGAACTAGGCCATGCACTATCGCAGGAATCGCTTGTCCTGTTTGACCTGTGAGTTGACGAGAAGAGGAGTTGATCAAGCTACCATAACCAAAAATATACATCGCGTTCCCTGTCTGTTCTTTTGTATTTGAGACTAGTCTTACTATATGTTTGGCTTCATCAAATGTCAGTAGTTTTTTACTTTGCACACTTATGAGTCTAAATGACTTTTATGAGGTGTGTTTTATTGACACTTTTTTGAAGCCTAAAGACTCCTTGTTGCTTGTTTTTATTGGCTTTATACCTTTGGCGCGTTTCATGCATTACGTTAGGCAATATTGCAGTGATGATTACTGCATCATGAATTTGACTATGAAATAGCAATTCCCAGAAGCCACTCTTGGCTTGTTATCTGAAATGAGGAACGAGTTTGTTAAATATCACAGATAAAAGTGTAGAAGATGCGATTCCTGCATATCTTCGATTAGGTTTTAGACCTTTCTTCTTTTTAGGCAGTCTCTATGCTGTGATCGCGATTGTGGCTTGGGTCATCATGTTCCAAAACGGTCAGCCAGAAATGCTAAAAGTACCGGCGCTTTGGTGGCACGTACATGAAATGCTGTTTGGCTTTGCCATGGCGATTGTGGTCGGTTTTGTGTTAACTGCGGTGCAAACGTGGACGGGCGTCAATGGAACCAAACACTATCGATTAGCGGTACTGGTTGGTTTGTGGTTGGCACCTCGTATTCTGTTTTGGACCCCCGCACCGTTATGGCTGATCTCATCGGTTGAGGCGTTGTTCTTAATCTTCGCCGCTTACGAAATTGGTTTCCGAGTTGTTAAATCGAAAGGCTGGAAGAATCTATTCTTTGTGCCGCTGTTTATATTGGCTATCGTGGCGAACTTTGCTAGTTACGCGACCGTTAAAGGTATGCCTCCATTCCCATCGTCTGCAGTATGGCACGCAATGTTATGGTGGTTTACCTTGCTGCTATCAGTGATGGGTGGGCGAGTTATTCCGTTCTTCACGGCACGTCGCTTCGATTTTGAAAAAGCACAACCACTGGTTTGGTTAGAATGGTTAGCGAATCTACCTTTGGTTGGCTTATTTGTATTGAGCTTCTTCCCATTGACCTTTGCTCAAGTCGGCAATGAGTTGATGGTATTTGCAGGTGTGACTCAGTTGGTGCGCTTTATCCGCTGGAAGCCTTGGACTACGTTATCTGAGCCCTTGGTGTGGTCACTGCATGCGGCTTACCTATGTATTCCTTTAAGCTTGCTGCTACGTGGTTTATTAGACAACCCGTTCGCGAGCCACAACATGCTGCACTTGTTTGCGATTGGCGGTTTGAGTGGGTTAATTCTTGCGATGATTACGCGCGTGACAATGGGGCATACCGGTCGTGCTATCTATAAAGGGCCAAGTATGGCGTTAGCGTTCTCGGCTATTTTTGTCGCGGCTTTGGTTCGCAGCGTAGGTGTGACTTTCTTCCCTGCGTATTTATTTGAGATGGTGAACATCAGCGCGGGTTTATGGACGTTAGCATTCGGGTTGTTTATCTGGAAGTTCGGCATGATGCTTCTAACGCCAAGAGTGGATGGTCACCCAGGCTAAGCCTATTGATTTTCGAACCCATTTTGAAAGGGAAGCACTGAGCTTCCCTTTTTTGATCGCAGCAAAGCTCCATTCTCAAAGGTCCATTCTCTTAGGGAGTATTTTCGGCAAGATATTGGCGCACTTGTGCAATGAGATCTTCTTTGGCGTGAGGCGAGATGAAACTCGCTTCGACAGCATTAATACTAAACTGCGCTAATTCGTTTTTCGTCAGTTGATGAGCATTGGCGACCGCGAGGAAGTTATCATTCATATAGCCGCCGAAGTAAGCCGGATCATCGGAATTGATGGTGACGCACAGCCCTTTTCTCAGCAACTCGACGATGTTGTGTTCTTGCATGGTCTCAAACACCTTGAGTTTGGTATTCGATAGTGGGCAGACCGTCAGTGGTGTACGTTTTGCTATTAGCTGTTCCATCAAATCTTCATCTTCTACACAGCGAACGCCATGATCAATTCGGGTAATGCCTAGCAAGCTCACTGCGTCGATAATATTTTGTGCTGGGCCTTCTTCTCCGGCGTGCGCGACAGTCAGGAAGCCTTGGTTGATCGCTTCTTGGAATACATGTTTAAACTTCTCTGGCGGATTGCCCTGTTCTGATGAATCCAGCCCAACGGCAATGATCTTATCTTTATAAGGAAGGGCTTGTTTGAGTGTTTCAAAAGCGCTGTCTTCATCAAGGTGACGCAGAAAACACATGATCAGTTGGCTGCTGATGCCAAGCTCTTGCTCCGCTTGATTTAAAGCTCGAGTGATCCCGCTTACGATGACTTCAAAGGCAGTGCCGCGTTCAGTGTGAGTTTGAGGGTCGAAGAAGATCTCAGTATGAACCACATTATCTTGCTGGCACTTCAACAGGTAAGCCCAGGTCAGGTCGTAGAAATCTTGTTCATGAATCAGTACGTTTGCACCTTGATAATAGATATCGAGAAAGGATTGAAGATTGTGGAACTGGTACGCGTCTCGAACTTGGTCTGGGGTCTCAAAGGGAATCGACAGGTTATTACGCTTGGCGAGTTGGAACATCAGCTCTGGCTCTAATGTGCCTTCTATATGTAAGTGCAGCTCAACTTTGGGTAAATTTTTGATGAAGCTATCCATAGCAACTCCTTAGCTATTTTAATTATGAGCGGAGTAGGTGAGACAGTAGAGTCTATAAACCTGAGCAAGCAGGTATCTCTTTCATTTATCTCTGTTTGAGCATAGTTCATTTCATTGTTATCGATAAAATAGGATAGAAGTTGATGGTGAACCGAGAGTTATGAACCGATTGAAATTAGGCGCAAACGATTTGCAGCATTGGAGTGTGATCCGCTGCAAATATTTGCAGCAATATTCATTGATTTGTGCTCTAATACCGCGCTTACCAAGGGATGGTGTTAAAAGATGCTCACTTAGATGGAGTTATCAAAGTTGACCGATCCCTTAATGATCTCCCTTAGGAAAAAATAGAACATGTCTAAGAACAAAAAATTTGATATCCGCCTTACAGAAAAACGCAACGGTTGGTGTGCAGAGATTACTCGTCAAGTAACGTCTCGCAGCACTACAGTATCTAAGCGTGAGTCTGGTTTCGAAACTGAAGCTCTAGCACAAGAGTGGGCAGAGAAAGAGCTAGCATCTTTCATCGCTAACCAAGCTGAACGTAACGAGCGTAAATCAGAGCAACGTAAAGAGCGTGACGAACTACGTCACACTAAAGAGCTTAAAGCTGAGCAAGCACGTGAAGCGCGCGCTAAAGCTCGTGCAGAAGAGCAACAAGACGCTGAATAATTCAGTGCATGACTAATTTATAGATCCCTTAATTTAAGATAAGGGATTTGTGAAAAAAAAGCCCCGATACAACTTTTTTCTTTCGAGTTAAAAGTGTTTTGGGGCTTTTTAGTTTGTGGAGTTCTGTTTTATTGTGTTTAAGAGCTCGGTTTGGCTTCTCGCTTTTAACGTCGAGCTCTTAAACTGTTAAGCATTGTCTGATCAGTTATTCAGTGCAGTTAGCCAATCGTCTTCTGCCACTTCTTCAATGTAGCTTTCTACTGATTGTCCTACTTCTTCATCGTCTTGCTTGAAGTAAGCGATGTGGAACACAGCATCACCTTCGTTGACCAAAGGCAGAGTTTGCTGACCAATCACGATACCGCCTTTGGTTGTGATCACTTGGCCTTCTTGGTGACCCAATGGAGAGCTGATGTAAGCAAGGGTTTGTCCTGCTTCAACCTGTTCGCCAAGTCTTACCATGTTACGCAAAATACCGTCTGATTCAGCGCGGATCCAGCTGGTGGATTTACTCAATACTGGCTCTGGTAACTTCTTACGGTTAGGGCGCAGCATGCCGATTTCTTTCATCACTTGATGCACGCCAAGGTAACCCGCACGAATCGCGAGGTGATCAAAACGCAGCGCTTCACCACCTTCGTAAGTTAATACAGGAATACCCAGTTTTTCCGCTTCGCTACGCAGTGAACCGTCGCGCAGTGGAGAATCAATAATCACGGGTGTTGCGAACGCTTTTGCGATGCGCAGTGTCTCAGGGTTCGATAGGTTTGCACGAATCTGTGGCAGATTGGTACGGTGAATCGCGCCCGTGTGTAGATCCAGAATGTAATCACAGTGCTTTGCCACGTTCTCAAAGAAGGTGTAAGCGATACGTGATGTTAACGATCCTTTCTCACTGCCAGGGAAGCAACGGTTTAGGTCACGACGGTCTGGTAGGTAACGAGATTTATGGATAAAGCCAAATACGTTAACGATAGGCACAACAATTAATGTCCCTTTCAGTTTCTTTGGATCAATCGCATTGGTCAGTTGTCGTGCAATCTCAACACCGTTTAGCTCATCGCCGTGGATAGCCGCATTTACCATCAGTGTTGGGCCTGCTTGGCGACCGTGAATAATTTCAATCGGGATCGAAAGTGGAGAATGCGTGTAAAGCTGAGCCGCTTGCAGTTCAATCTCCATTCGCTGTCCTGGCTGAACAGTATAACCAAGTAATTCGAATGGTTGATTAGGTTTTAGTCTTGCCATTTAGGTTGTTCTCAACATGGTGATAATTCGTTAACACGGAATGTAGCAATCGTTGATTTTTAGTACGAATCAATCGCTTTACGGTGACGACAAAAGTTTTTTATGAAGGGGCTTCTGAATTGGTTTCAGTTTTTTATCTGGCTAATTGAAGGGTGTTTAAAATTTTGAATTTTCTGACAATACATTAACTTAGAGCTGATATTTGTCATTCAGTTCGTTGGTATTATCCACCGCCATTTTTTGGCGGCCAAATTCAAATATTGAGATCAAAATGAAAAAAACAATTTCAAAAGTTGTAGCACTAGCGGTGGTATCTGTTGCTTTATCTGGCTGTGTTGGTAGCAACGCAGTAACGGGTTACCTAATGAAGTTCAACATCAAGGCTGTTGATAACCGTTACGCTCGTGGTGGTTTGAACATGCTATTTGCACCTGCATACGGTCTAACAGTTGCTGCCGATTACCTAGTATTCAACTCACTAGAGTTCTGGACTGGTAGCAACCCACTAACAGGTGCTCCGCACATCTTTGATACTAAGACTGATACTTACCTAGACATCAACCACCAACTTGATCCGTCTCTAACGGAAGCGCCAGTGGGTCCTATCACGAGTGCAGATGTGATCGAAAAAGGTCAAATGCAGCAGATTGATGAAAACACGATCCAAATGGACATTACTTACCAGTCTGGTGAGCGTGCGACGTTAATCGGTGTTCGTGATGGCGAGATGGTGACGTACTTCATCGATGGCGAAGTTGTGGCACAAACTTCAATTGATGAGCTAGAAAGCTACGCGGCTTCACGCGCTTAATTGTTTATTTAGTCACAAGTAGTAGCTACAAAGATTAGATACAAAAACAGGTACTCATTGAGTACCTGTTTTATTTTGTCTCAGATAAACGGTGTTTACTGTAAAACACCATTTACTGAACAAACATAGCTTATCGAATTAAGCTTTTTCTGGGATCGCTTCAAGCAATGCAACCATTTGGTTCCAGAATAGCTCAACGGTGTCGATCTTCACTTTCTCATCAGGAGAGTGCGGAAACTTGATGGTTGGGCCGAAAGAAACCATATCCATGTTCGGGTAAGGTTCTTTGAATAGACCACACTCAAGACCAGCATGGATAACCATGATGTTTGGCTTGTGACCGTAGATACCTTCGTACATGTCGCGGAAGATATGCATGATTTCTGAATCTGCGTCTGGTTTCCAACCTGGGTAAGCACCAGAGAACGCGATGTTAGCGCCTGCTAGTTCAGCAACAGAGTGAAGCATGCTTTCTACTTGGCTACGACCTGAATCGATAAGAGAGCGGATCAGGCAAAGTACTGTGATTGAGTTCTCTTCTGTTGTGATAACACCTACGTTTAGAGACGTTTCCACAACACCTTCAATCTCGTCACTCATACGAATCACGCCGTTTGGACATGCGTTAAGTGCAGCGATAAAGCGAGCTTGGTCTGCTGACGCAAGTGCGCCCATTTCTACAGAAGCTTCTTCATTGAAAGTCACGATGCTGTCTTCTACTTTACCTAGCTCTGTTGAAAGCAGCTCAGTGTAGTAGTTGTATAGTGAAGCCAGTTTTTCTTGGTTTGCCGCAGGAACAGCAACCGTTACGAAACCTTCACGAGGGATCGCGTTACGAAGGCTACCACCTTTGAATTCGACGATGCGAAGGTCTAGCTCTTTTGCGTGACCCGCTAGGAAGCGAGCGAGCAGTTTGTTTGCGTTTGCACGACCTGTGTGGATGTCACAACCAGAGTGACCGCCTTTTAGGCCTTTTAGCGTTAGCTTACGTGTTACGAAGTCAGCTGGAATCGCATTACGAGCAATTTCAAATGTCATTGCGCCGTCGATACCGCCAGCACAACCCATGTACACTTCGCCTTCTTGCTCTGAATCGGTGTTAAGAAGGATATCGCCTTCTAACCAACCCGCTTCAAGACCGAAAGCACCAGTCATGCCTGCTTCTTCATCTACTGTTAGTAGAACTTCGATAGGGCCGTGCTGGATTTCGTTTGAAGCAAGAACCGCTAGGCAAGAAGCCATGCCCATGCCGTTATCAGCGCCAAGCGTTGTGCCTTTAGCTGTAACCCACTCACCATCAATGTATGGTTGAATTGGATCTTTAGCAAAGTCATGAACTGTGTCTTCGTTCTTTTGTGGAACCATATCGATGTGAGCTTGTAGCACTACACCTTTTTTGTTTTCCATACCCGCCGTTGCTGGCTTTTTGATGAATACGTTACCCGTTGGGTCACGACGTACATCTAGGCCTTGCTCTGTTGCCCAAGCAATAATGTATTGAGCAAGCTCTTCTTCATGCTTAGAAGGGTGTGGGATTGAGCAAATCTTATCGAAGAACTGCCAGATAGGGGCAGGGGATAATTTACTGATCTCAGAATGGAATTCAGACACGGATGACTCCTTTTTTATTTAATAACCATATATTTAGGTTTTGTATGGGGAAAAACCTAGAACAAAAATCTAAAATATGGGTCTGTTTTGATGGCAACAGCATACCACTTGAGCGTTTTGACGAGTAGCGGTTCTAAACCTCAAATAGCTCAAATTTTGAAAGCGATCTTGTCCATCTGATCACAGCTAAGCGCCTTGATGCTTATAAATGGAGCAGGCAAACGTTTGTTTAATTCTGTTTTGTAGTTTTATTACAAAATAAGTTTGTAAAATAACCGTAAATGGCCAAAAATGTGACGTATAGCAAAAAATACTTGTAATCTTTTTTCTTTAGGGTATATTAATAACCAACTTCTGAGATGAAGAGTAAATGCTCAAAGGATGAGTCCGTTTTATCGCCTCCAAGGAACCGAGAAATCAAATTCGTTTTTTATTGATTTATTAAGGTGATAGTTATGAAAGGTTTACCATCTGCAATGTTCTGGATTAACAGCTCTGTTTACACTAGCAACTTTGCATACCCTACAAGCTTTGGTTACTAATACCGTAAGCATGTAACTCGAACAGTTTTGTTCACCCCTATATATTGGAATTCTTTTACAGCCCTTTTGGTTGACAGATTCTACCGCCACTCAGTTTTGAGTGGCGTTTTTTTTGCCTGCTACTTTTCCAAACCGCTTTCGCTTGTCACTTTCCTTGCTGTTCTGCGTGGTTGTTTTTTAAACGCCGAAATATCAATTTGCGCCTTATTACTGATCCTGTTGAAAAATACATAACTATTGTGAGTTTGAATTCAGAATTTACTGGCTAGATTATCAATGAAAATAACCGATGGTAGAAAAAACAACCAACTAGTTTTAGTGAGTCTATTGTTGTTAATTGTTTGTTTTTAATGGTTATTTATCGATGATATCTTCATTTTTAATCGCTTTGTTTCATACGGCATTCTGATAAATATCGATTAGAGCCTTAATTCTATCTGGAATTTGTTATTTGATAACTTTATAATCCACAGCCAATCGATTACGCAACCGTTTACTTTTTACCCTTATAGGATTCGATAATGTTCGAAAAGCTATTCAAACTCAGTGAAAATGGCACCAATGTGCGCACTGAAATCATCGCAGGTCTAACAACCTTCCTAACAATGGCTTACATCATTTTTGTAAACCCAATGATTCTAGCTGATGCTGGTATGGACCATGGCGCTGTATTTGTAGCAACCTGTTTAGCGGCTGCTATTGGCTGTTTCATCATGGGCTTTGTTGCTAACTACCCAATTGCTCAAGCTCCAGGCATGGGTTTGAACGCATTCTTTACCTACGCTGTTGTAATGGGTATGGGTTATACGTGGCAAGTTGCTCTGGCAGCGGTTTTCGTATCAGGCGTAATCTTCATCTTCTTAAGCATCTTTAAGATCCGTGAATGGATTATCAACTCGATCCCTATGTCTCTGCGTGTTGGTATCTCTGCAGGTATCGGTCTTTTCCTAGCGTTTATTGCACTGAGCAATGCTGGCATCGTGGTTTCTAACCCAGCAACTAAAGTTTCACTGGGCGACATTACCGCGATTGCTCCTATCCTAGGCTCACTTGGTTTCTTCCTAACGATTGCTCTTGTTCACCGTGGCGTGAAAGGGGCAGTAATGATTGCGATTCTAGCTATCACAGCTCTTGGCATTGTTATTGGTGACGTTCAATACGGCGGCATCATGTCTACACCACCAAGCCTTGCTCCTACATTCATGCAGCTTGATTTCTCTGCTGTATTTGAAATCGGTATGATTTCAGTGGTATTCGCGTTCTTGTTCGTCGATTTGTTCGATACAGCGGGTACTCTGGTTGGTGTTGCAACGAAAGCAAACCTAATCAAAGAAGACGGCAAACTACCTCGCTTGAACAAAGCACTGCTTGCTGACTCTACAGCAACATCTATTGGTGCACTGCTAGGTACATCAAATACTACTTCTTATGTTGAGAGTGTTGCGGGTGTTGCTGAAGGCGGCCGTACCGGTCTAACGGCTGTTGTTGTTGGTATCTTATTCCTACTGGCTCTTTTCTTCTCGCCACTTGCAGGTATGATTCCGGCTTACGCAACATCAGGTGCACTTTTCTATGTAGCAATTCTGATGATGTCTGGCCTAGTTGGCATTGATTGGCGTGATCTTACGGAAGCAGCACCAGTCGTGGTAACATGTCTGCTTATGCCGCTGACGTACTCTATCGCTGAGGGTATCTCACTAGGTTTCATCGCTTACGCTGCAATTAAGCTGCTAAGTGGTAAAGGTCGCGACGTTTCACCTGCTGTGTGGGTAATGTCGGCTATCTTTATTCTTAAATACATTTTCGCTTAATCGTCTAGATTTCTGCTTAATCGCTGAAGAGGCTATGTTTGAAATAGCCTCTAATAACATGACAAAATTATTAGGTTTTATACTATGAGCAACAAATTCGTTATCACTTGGGACAACATGCAGACTTACTGCCGTCAACTTGCTGAAAAGCAAATGCCAGCAGAGCAGTGGAAAGGCATCTGGGCAGTAAGCCGTGGTGGTTTGGTTCCTGGTGCAATCTTGGCTCGTGAGCTAGGTATTCGTCACGTAGATACGATTTGTATTTCTAGCTACGACCACGATCACCAACGTGATATGACAGTAGTTAAAGCACCTGAAGGTGACGGCGAAGGCTTCCTAATCGTTGAAGACTTGGTTGATAGTGGTGACACTGCACGTAAGCTTCGCGAAATGTACCCTAAAGCGAAACTGATCGCTGTATGTGCAAAACCATCTGGCGCTGATTTGCTAGACGAGTACATTGTTGATATCGCTCAAGACACATGGATTGAGCAACCTTGGGATACTAGCCTAAGCTACGTAGAGCCAGTAAATCGCAAGTCAAAATAAGCGTAAACTTAGTTTTTTGAGAAATGATCCTTTATAGGGTCATTTTTTTTTATATTATTAGTGACAACCATTTCTTATTAAGTATCCCAATGTCTGAACCAGAAGAAACGAGCTCGAACCTTTCGGAAACTTTGTTTGTAAAGCACAAGCAAGCGAAAGAGACCTCAATGTTGACACAATACATGCCAAGCTCTGAAGCGCTATTGGATGAGAAACGTGAACAGCAAAACTCATCATGGTATCGAAACCTAAGACGTCTTCAGTGGGTATGGCAAGGCGTTAATCCAATAGAGCAGGAAGCGGTATTGGCTCGCATCGCGTCATCAGATAACTCTCGTACAACCGATGAGTGGCTTGATACGGTCATGGGTTACCGAAGTGGTAACTGGGCATACGAATGGACCAAGCTGGGTATGCAGCATCAAAATCGTTCTAATGAGAAGAATGGTGAAGAGATGGCTGAAGAGCTATTTTCCGCATCGTTGTGCTTCAGTATTGCGGGTTACCCACACCTCAAGAACGACAACTTGGCAGCTCAGGCTCAAGTGTTGGCCAACGCAGCGTATTCTGAAGCGATCAAGCACACTAAGTTGATCGTCAAGCAGATTGATATTCCATACCAAAACAAGAAGATCAAAGCGAACTTGCATCTAACCAAAACAGATAAACCTCAGCCTGTTGTGATTGTGAGCGCTGGACTAGACAGTTTGCAAACCGATATGTGGCGCTTGTTTAGAGATTACCTAGCCCCTAAAAACATTGCTATGTTGACGGTCGATATGCCGTCGATAGGGCACAGTGCGCATTGGCCTTTAACTGAAGACTCGTCTTGCCTTCACCAAGCTGTGCTCAATGAACTGCCTAACATCCCATGGGTCGATCACCACAAAGTCGGCTTGTTTGGTTTCCGCTTCGGTGGCAATGCGATGGTGAGATTATCTTTCCTTGAGCAACATAAGATTAAAGCGTGTATCTCTTTAGGCGCGCCAATTCACGACATCTTTGTTCATGCCGACAAACTGAAACAGATGCCTAAGATGCATCTAGATGTGTTGGCTTCGCGTCTTGGTAAAGGGGCGGTCGATATCAATAGCCTTTCTGGGCAGTTGATGGCGTGGTCACTCAAGGTACAAGGCTTGCTGTCAAACAGTAAAACCAGTGTTCCTATCTTGGCATTGGCTCTGGAAGGTGACCCGGTTTCACCGCCAATGGATAATCAACTGGTTGCTATTTACAGTGATTACGGAAAAGCGAAGAAAATCAAAGCTAAGTCAATTACACAAGGTTATGAGCAATCCCTCGAATTGGCGATAAAGTGGCTTGAGGATGAATTATTTAGATGACATTTCTCCTAAATTAGTTAAGCATGAAAAGTGTACAAACTAAGTACCTGATACTCAGAGATAATTTATAAAATCCAAATGCGTAGTTTCTACGTATAACAGTCTGAGTAACGTCATTCTTAACATTGAAAATGGAGATTCAATATGTCAGAAGTGACACAACAACCTACGCATTACCGCTTGTTGAATGTTTTAAAGGCGATCGGGCCTTACTTAAGGGAACCGCAATCAGAAGAAGGCCACTATATCTTTGATTGCTTGTCTGTATGTGTGAACGATAAAAAATCACCAGAAGAACGCGAGTTCTGGGGCTGGTGGCTGGAATTGGATAAGTCGGAAGAGGGATATTCGGCGAAGTACAATATCGGCAAGTACAACATCGATGGTAACTGGGATTCTTTGCCGTTACCTAAAAAGGCGGTCGCTGAGGTCTCTCGAACTCAAGAAGCCTTCCACAAAAAACTGGTTGATGAACTTCAAAGTAAGTTTGAAATCAGTATCCAATTAGACGAAGAGTCTGTCGAATTCGTCTAATTTTAAAGGTTACTCTTCTATATAAAGCAAAAAGGTGCGATTTCGCACCTTTTCTGCTTGTGAATTCCCCTTTTGATTGCTAAAACATCACCTCTTATTTGTTTTATCCATAAAAGACTTCATGACAACAAATCATCAAAGCGGGACAACAACACAGCGTAAAACTGTCGTTGTTAAACTGGGTACCAGTGTCTTAACTGGTGGAACATTGGCATTAGACCGCGCTCATATGGTTGAGCTGGTTCGTCAATGTGCTGAATTAAAAAAACAAGGCCACTCTGTGGTTATGGTTTCGTCTGGCGCAATTGCAGCAGGACGTGAGCACCTTGGTTACCCCGCACTTCCCAACTCAATGGCGAGCAAACAGTTGCTTGCGGCAGTTGGGCAAAGCCAGTTGATTCAAGTTTGGGAGTCTTTGTTTGCTATCTATGGCCTTAAGATTGGCCAGATGCTACTGACTCGTGCTGATCTCGATGATCGCGAGCGTTTTCTTAATGCACGTGACACGATCAACGCACTGGTTGAACACGATATTATTCCGGTAGTAAACGAAAACGACGCAGTAGCAACCAACGAAATTAAAGTGGGCGACAATGATAACTTGTCGGCCTTAGTGGGTATTTTGTGCGGTGCTGATAAGCTTTTGCTACTAACAGACCAAAAAGGCCTGTTTACAGCTGACCCTCGTAAAGACCCAAATGCTGAGCTCATCAAAGAAGTGAAAACCATTGATGACACGCTGCGTAAGATCGCAGGCGGCAGCGGTACGACATTAGGTACCGGCGGTATGGCAACAAAACTGCAGGCGGCTGATATTGCTCGTCGCGCAGGCATCGAAGTGATTATTGCTGCGGGCAGTGCTGAAAATGTGGTGTTTGATTCACTGAGTGATAACCCACAAGGCACACGTTTCTTGCCTTTAGCTGAAGCGCTTGAAAACCGTAAACGCTGGATTTTAGCGGGCCCTGCTTCAGCAGGTGACATCGTGGTTGACGACGGCGCAGTAAACGCAGTCAACACCAAAGGCAGCAGCTTGTTGGCGAAAGGGGTTGTTCGAGTTAAAGGCGAATTCTCTCGTGGTGAAGTTACCCAAGTCACAGACAGTAAAGGCAAAGTAATTGCGCGTGGTATCGCCAGTTATTCAAGCCAAGACCTAGCAAAAATTGCAGGCAAGCACAGTAAAGATATTGGCGACATCCTTGGATACGATTATGGGTCAGAAGTCATTCACCGTGACGACCTAGTTGTGATTCAAGAGTAGCTCGTGATGATAAGGCGAATCGCCTTTTTGCATCCAAAGACAGACAGAATTTAGGGAGAGTTAAACGTGGATTTAACTAACATGGGTATCGCAGCAAAAGACGCTGCTTTCCACCTAGCGACCGCATCAACGGCGCAAAAGAATAAAGCATTGGCGATTATCGCTGATGAGCTAGAAGCAAACGCAGCAACGATTTTAGAAGCGAACGCGAAAGACATCGAATTAGGTCGCGAAGCGGGTTTAACTGACGCACTGCTTGATCGTCTACTTCTTAATGAAGAGCGCTTAACCGGCATTGCGAATGATGTTCGTAACGTGATTAGCCTTAACGACCCTGTAGGCAGCGAAATCGACAGTAAGGTACTAGAAAACGGTATGTCACTGTCTCGCCGCCGTGTGCCACTTGGTGTGGTGGGTGTTATCTACGAAGCGCGTCCGAACGTAACCATCGATATTGCAGCTCTGTGTCTGAAGACAGGTAACGCAAGTATCCTGCGTGGTGGTAAAGAGACGTTCTTCTCGAACATGGAACTGGTTAAAGTTATCCAGTCTGCATTAGAGAAAGCGGAGCTTCCAGCCGCTTCTGTTCAGTACATCGAGAAGCCTGATCGTGAACTCGTTTCTCAACTGCTTAAACTGGACGACTACGTGGATATGATCATTCCTCGTGGCGGCGCTGGTCTGCACAAGATGTGTAAAGAGAACAGCACCATCCCAGTAATCATCGGCGGCTTTGGTATCAGTCATATCTTCGTTGATGAAAGCGCTGATCTTGAGAAATCTGTCGATGTGGTCGAAAACTCAAAAGTTCAACGTCCATCGGCGTGTAACTCGTTAGATACACTGCTAGTGCATGAAGCGGTTGCTGAAGCTTTCCTAACTAAGCTGAAACAGCGTTTAGCCGGCAAGGTAACCTTAGTTGCTGATACCAGTGCAAAATCGCTGCTAGCGGGTTTTGAAGACCAACGTGATGCGGTTGAAGGCGACTTTGACACTGAATGGCTAAGCTACACGCTAGGCGTGAAAGTGGTAGCGGATGTGGCAGAAACGATTGACCACATGCGTGTACACAACGCGAGTCATTCAGATGCGATCATGACCAATAGCTTAGAGAGCTCAGAGCGTTTCATTAACTCTGTTGGTTCTGCAGCGGTTTATGTGAATGCATCAACACGTTTCACTGATGGAGCACAGTTTGGTTTAGGTGCTGAAGTTGCCGTGTCTACTCAGAAATTGCATGCTCGCGGCCCAATGGGCTTAGAAGAGCTGACAAGCTACAAATGGGTAGGTAAAGCGAACTATTTAGTCCGCGGTTAACGCTGGTCGTTAATTTTACTCCTCAGCTCATTTTTGAAATGGCGGTCGAGTAGCAATAATCAATGAATCACCACACAAAAGGGCCTTAATTGGCCCTTTTTCTTTCCTAACGTTTGGCAATTCCGTTACACTGATATTCAATTATTTGGAGGTGATATGCATTGTCCTTTTTGTTCAGAGAACGACACTAAAGTAATCGATTCAAGACTGGTAGCCGATGGCCATCAGGTTCGTCGTCGCCGTCAATGCCTTGCATGTAGTGAACGTTTTACTACGTTCGAATCGGCAGAACTTGTGATGCCTAAAGTCATAAAGTCGAATGGAAACCGCGAACCATTTAATGAAGATAAAATGGTGGGTGGTGTACAGCGCGCCCTAGAAAAACGCCCAGTGAGTGCTGACGCGATTGAACTTGCGATCAGTACGATTAAGTCACAACTCCGTGCAACTGGTGAGCGTGAAGTACCAAGCGAGATGATTGGTAATCTTGTGATGGGCCAATTGAAAGAATTGGATAAAGTGGCGTACATTCGTTTTGCCTCTGTTTACCGCAGCTTTGAAGACATCCGAGAGTTTGGCGAAGAAATCGCTAAATTAGAGGATTAACTCCTCAATCATGTCAAACTTTACTCCCCTAGATTTTCAAATGATGTCGCGTGCTATTCAGTTAGCAAAACGCGGCATTTACACTACTGCGCCAAACCCTAATGTGGGTTGTGTCATTGTACAAACCGACGGTCAGATCGTTGGTGAAGGTTTTCATGCCAAAGCTGGCGAACCTCATGCTGAAGTACATGCCATGCGAATGGCAGGCGACAAAGCAAAAGGTGCGACGGCTTATGTCACGCTAGAGCCTTGTTCTCATTACGGTCGAACGCCGCCTTGTGCTGAAGGTTTGATTAAGGCTCAAGTAGCCAAATTGATTTGTGCCATGCAGGACCCAAACCCAAAAGTCGCAGGTCGTGGTATCAAAATGCTACGCGATGCGGGTATTGAGGTTGAAATCGGTTTGCTAGAGCAAGACGCTCTCGACTTGAACCCTGCATTTATCAAGCGTATGCAAACTGGCATGCCATTCGTTCAGTTAAAGATGGCCGCTAGCCTTGATGGGCAAACGGCATTGGAAAATGGCCAAAGCCAGTGGATCACATCGCCAGAAGCACGTCGTGATGTTCAGAACTACCGAGCAAAATCAGGCGCTGTGTTATCAACTAGCCAGACGGTGATTGAAGACAACGCGTCGTTGAATGTTCGTTGGGCAGAGTTGCCAAGCAGTATCAAAGGTCATTACGCTGAAGACGAGCTGCGTCAGCCGATTCGCGTGATTCTTGATCGTCAAAACCAACTGCGTCCTGAACTCAAGTTATTCCAGACTCCAACATCGGTGTTGAGAGTTGCCGAAGCATCTGCTGATATTGAAGTCGCAACCACAGATGCAGGTCAGCTCGATTTGCACGATCTGATGCGTCAATTACCTGCCAATCATATCGACCATATTTGGGTCGAAGCGGGCGCAACATTGGCAAAAAGCTTGATTGAAGAGCAGCTGGTGGATGAGCTAATCCTTTATTTAGCACCTAAACTTATGGGCAGTGACGGACGAGGTTTGATGGGTGCATTAGGGCTCACTTCAATGTCTGACGTTATTGACCTAGAAATTAAAGATGTTCGACAGGTTGGTGTGGATATTCGCATCGTTGCGAAACCCGTATTTCGAAACAGATAGTAACGAAACCACAGTGGAAATAGTTACTCCAACTACATACGTGTCGTTGACAACAAAAAGAGTTTTAAAATGTTTACAGGAATTGTAGAAGCCGTAGGTACATTGAGTGCAATCACTCCCCGCGGAGAAGACATCACCGTAACGGTTAATGTTGGTAAGCTTGATATGGCTGACGTTAAGTTAGGCGACAGTATCGCTACCAATGGTGTGTGTTTGACAGTTGTTGAATATAACGACCACAGCTACAGTGCAGATCTTTCGCTTGAGACCCTGAAAAAAACGGGTTTTGTCGATTACCAAGCGGGCGATAAAGTTAACCTTGAGAAAGCAATGTTACCAACCACGCGTTTCGGTGGACATATAGTGTCTGGTCACGTTGATGGCGTGGGTGAGATTGTTGAACGTAACCAAGTTGGCCGTGCGATTGAATTCTGGGTAGAAATGCCAGCAGAAATCTCAAAATACGTGGCTCAAAAAGGCTCAGTAACAGTTGATGGCATTAGCCTGACTGTGAACGATTTACGTAAGAACGCATTCAAGCTGACTATCGTTCCTCATACTTCTTCAGAAACCACCATCGACCAATTCAATGTCGGTCGTAAAGTGAATCTAGAAGTTGATGTATTAGCACGTTACATGGAGCGTTTACTGCAAGGTCAGCAACAAGAATCTGAGCCTGAATCTCGATTAACGATGGAATTCTTACAGCAGAATGGTTTTGCCTAACCGTTGATACAAAGTGCGTTAAGCGAGACTTTGTAAAGCGAAGCAATATCATCAGGTTTAAATAGTGTCGGTTCTAGGAAGCAGAACCATTTCAAAGGATATAGAACAATGCCAATTAGTACTCCTCAAGAAATTATCGAAGACATTCGCCTAGGAAAAATGGTTATCCTGATGGATGATGAAGATCGCGAAAATGAAGGCGATCTGATCATGGCAGCAGAACATGTGACGCCAGAAGCGATTAACTTCATGGCGATGTACGGCCGTGGTTTAATTTGTCTGACGCTAACCAAAGAGCGTTCAAACCGCATGGGTCTAGCGCCTATGGTTCAAGATAACAACGCACAGTACACCACTAACTTTACTGTTTCGATTGAAGCGGCAGAGGGCGTAACAACGGGTATCTCTGCATCAGACCGTGCAGTGACGGTTCAAGCGGCAGTGGCGAAAGATGCGAAAGCGGCTGATCTTGTTCAACCTGGTCATATTTTCCCACTGACAGCGCAAGATGGCGGTGTTCTGACTCGCGCAGGACACACAGAAGCAGGTTGTGATTTAGCACGTCTTGCAGGCTGCGAGCCAGCATCGGTTATCGTTGAGATCCTTAACGACGACGGTACTATGGCTCGTCGCCCTGACCTTGAAGTGTTTGCTGAAAAACACGACATCAAGCTAGGCACGATTGCTGACTTGATTGAATACCGCAACAACACAGAAACAACGATTGAGCGTGTAGCACAATGCCATTTACCAACAGAGTTTGGTGATTTCGAGCTGGTGACTTACCGCGATACAATTGATAACCAGATCCACTACGCGATGCAAAAAGGCGACCTATCTGAAGGTGCTCCTTTGGTACGTGTTCACCTGCATGACACGTTCACCGATCTGCTTCATTCAGACCGTGGTACTGAACGCAGCTGGTCGCTAGATAAAGCGATGAAGCGTATTGGCGACGAAGGCGGTGTGTTGGTTATTCTTGGCAACGAAGAGTCGTCTGATTCTTTGATTCACAAAGTGAAGACATTCGAAGCGCAAGACAAGAACGAGCAGCCAACTATGGCGAAGAAGCAGGGTACCTCGCGTCGTGTTGGTGTCGGTTCTCAGATTCTTCAAGATCTAGGTGTGCACGATATGCGTCTGCTTTCTTCAAGCACTAAGCGTTACCACGCATTGGGTGGTTTTGGCCTTAACGTTGTTGAGTACGTTTGCGAATAAACCATGCGTTAGCAAGCAGACGTTTCTCCGTTTGTAGCAACATAATTTACCGATGATTTCAGTGGCTCTTTTGGTGATAAATCTTGCCAAAAGAGCAAAGTCCGACTCAAAACGTGTTCAACACACAAACTTGGTTACTCGCTGTTCCTATATGCTTGGGATCAGCGCTGCATTATCATCTTTACATTGCCGGTGTCTGTTCTTCTAAATTACCATTAGATATTGCTCACAGTTTTGTGCTAGAATCCGGCGATTCTCACTTGATGAAAATAGTTAAAGGAAGGCTTATGAAAGTGATCGAGGGTGGCTTCCCAGCGCCAAATGCAAAAATTGCTATCGTTATTGCTCGTTTCAACAGTTTTATTAACGAAAGTTTACTTTCTGGTGCAATCGATACTTTAAAGCGTCATGGACAAGTAAGCGAAGACAACATCACTGTTGTTCGTTGCCCTGGTGCAGTAGAACTTCCACTTGTAGCACAGCGCGTTGCAAAAACAGGTAAGTTCGATGCGATTGTATCTCTTGGTACAGTAATTCGTGGCGGTACACCTCACTTTGACTATGTTTGTAGTGAATGTAATAAAGGTTTGGCACAAGTGTCTCTGGAATATTCTCTTCCAGTAGCGTTTGGTGTTCTTACTGTTGATACGATCGATCAAGCTATTGAACGCGCAGGAACCAAGGCTGGTAATAAGGGTGCAGAAGCAGCACTTAGCGCACTTGAGATGATCAACGTTCTTTCTGAAATCGATTCCTAATGGGGGCCAGTGTGAAACCAGCCGCACGTCGTAACGCACGTCAATTTGCTCTACAAGCAATTTATTCTTGGCAAATTACTAAAGAAAATATTGCTACCGTTGAAGAACAGTTCTTATCTGGTGGTAAGTATGATGAAGAAGAGCATCATGCTGCAGAGCCTGCTCTTGCTATGCCAGAAACAGACGTTGCATACTTCCGCGACTTACTAACTGGTGTTGCTCTTAGCCACATGGAACTTGATAGCAAGCTTCGTCCATTCGTATCTCGCCCTATGCAAGATCTGGATCTGATGGAACTAGCGCTTCTACGTTTAGCTATGTACGAGATGACTCGTCGCGAAGATGTACCATACAAAGTGGTTATCAACGAAGCTATCGAGCTTGCAAAAGTATTTGCAGCAGAAGACAGCCATAAGTTTGTTAACGGTGTGCTTGATAAAGCTGCACCGCACGTTCGTAAGAAATAAGACGTTCGTATATTGAATCTAAAGGTCAGCTTTTATGCTGGCCTTTTTTGTAACTAAATTTCTGTAATATCCATGATTACGGCGATTTTTATGAGACTAAAGATAGGGCATGTGATGTCTGGCGAATTTAACCTGATTGAAAAATATTTTGTAAATCGACAACCACAACGTAAAGACGTTCTTCTAGCTGCTGGCGATGATTGTGCTTTGGTCAAAGCGCCGGGCAATGTTGAGATAGCGATCAGCACGGACACCTTAGTGGCTGGTACCCATTTCTTAGCTGAGGCGAATCCGGCTTGGGTGGCACACAAAGCGTTGGCTTCCAATATCAGTGACCTTGCTGCAATGGGCGCGACGCCTGCTTGGGTGTCTTTTGCTTTAACCATGCCTGAAATCGATGAAGCATGGCTTGCTCCCTTCTGTGACTCCTTTTTTAAACTCGCAGACTACTTTGGTATTCAGTTAATTGGTGGCGACACAACCAAAGGTCCACTAAGCCTGACACTGACGGTACAGGGCTTTGTTCCTGAAGGACGAGCGCTGCGCAGAGATGGCGCGAAAGTGGGCGACTGGATTTACGTAACAGGTAATCTAGGTGACAGCAAAGCTGGCTTAGAAGTGTTACTTAACCCTGAGCAGAACAGAGCGAAGCCCTATGCTGCTGAGCTTGAAGAGAGACATTATGTGAGCGCCCCACGAGTGTTAGCGGGTCAGGCTCTAGTGAACCTTGCTTCATCTGCGATTGATATCTCTGATGGCGTTATTGCTGATTTAAAACATATCCTTAAGCGTTCTCAAGTTGGCGCGAGTATTGATGTAAGCACGCTGCCTATCTCTCCAGAGTTACGTCAGTTCGCTCCTGATATCACTTCAGCTCAGCAGTATGCGCTAACGAGTGGTGAAGAGTACGAACTGTGCTTTACTGTACCAGAAGAGAATAAAGGGTCGCTGGAAAGTGCTTTGTCACACACTGGTACAAAAGTCACCTGCATTGGCCAGATAAGACCTGTAGAATATTTTGAATTACACAATAATGGTGAACCACTAAGCTGGAACTTAACTGGTTACGATCACTTTAAGGTTAATTGATGACAAACCCACTTTCTCTTATTTCTCTTAAAAACCCTTGGCATTTCTTAGCAACGGGTTTTGGCAGTGGCTTATCGCCTATTATTCCCGGCACAATGGGCACGCTCGCGTCTATTCCGTTGTACCTGTTGTTGGTTCAGTTACCGTTCCCTGCTTACGTAGCTGTGGTGGTGGTAAGCTGCATTATTGGTATTAAGATCTGCCAAGTAACGTCTGATGATATGGGCGTGCATGACCACGGTTCTATTGTTTGGGATGAGTTTGCAGGCTTTTGGATCACCATGAGCTTAGTGCCTATGCTGAATATTCCTGTCGATGACTGGAAATGGCTGCTGACTGGTTTTGTGCTTTTCCGCTTATTTGACATGGTAAAACCATGGCCGATTGGTTGGTTAGATGCGCGAATTCACGGCGGCTTAGGTATCATGATTGACGATATTGTAGCGGGTATTATGGCGGCTATTTCGTTGTATGCCGTGGCACATTTCGCAGGTTGGTTAGTGTGAGTTAACTGAAGGGCTAAGGTTTAGTTGGCGATACACCAAACTAATTAGCAGATACTAAAAAGGTTGACCCTAGGGCCAACCTTTTTTGTTTGCGGAGCTTACGAGCTTACGTATTAAAGCTACTTGGCAAGATAGTCAGTGATAGACTTCTCAATGCCTTTCGCGTCCAAACCAAGCTCTTCATGCAGTTCGCCTTGCGTACCTTGAGCAATGAACTTGTCTGGTAGGCCAAGGTTCAATACTGGCATCAGCAGTTTCTCTTGCATCAAGAACTCAATCACACCTGCGCCCGCACCACCTACAATCGCATTCTCTTCGATAGTTACCAGTACATCGTGGTCAGCAGCAAGTTGTTTGATCAGAGCTTCATCGAGTGGTTTCACAAAGCGCATATCTGCAACTGTCGCATCGATGACGTCAGCGGCTTGAAGTGCACTCTCAAGGAAAGTACCAAAGCTTAAGATAGCGACTTTCGAGCCATCTTTTGTTTTTTCGCTTTCGCGAACGATACGACCTTTACCAATCTCAAGCGCGGTAAATTTATTTTGTATCTCAGTACCCATACCATTACCGCGAGGGTAACGAACGGCACTTGGACCTGTATGCTGGTGGCCAGTGTAAAGCATTTGGCGACATTCGTTTTCGTCGCTTGGCGCCATGATCACCATGTTTGGAATACAACGCATAAAGCTTAAGTCGAACGCACCTTGGTGTGTTTGACCATCAGCACCGACAAGACCTGCACGGTCAATAGCGAACATGACCGGTAAGTCCATGATAGCCACATCGTGGATCAGTTGATCGTAGCCACGTTGTAGGAACGTCGAGTAGATAGCGACAATCGGCTTATCACCCGCAATCGCCATACCCGTTGCTAGGGTCACAGCATGCTGCTCAGCAATTGCTACGTCGAAGTATTGTTCTGGGTACTCTTTCGAGAAACGCACCATGCCAGAACCTTCACGCATTGCAGGCGTGATCGCCATTAGCTTAGGATCTTGCGCCGCCATATCACACAGGAAGTCACCAAAAATCTTAGAGAAAGTTGGTTTAGAGCTGGTGCTCTTAGGCAGACTTGAGTGTGCTGGATCGAATTTCGGTACGCCGTGGTAACCGATTGGATCTTTCTCAGCTGGCTCGTAGCCTTTGCCTTTCTTAGTCATGATATGCAGGAACTGAGGGCCTTTAAGGTCTCTCATGTTCTTAAGCGTTTTAATCAGCTCATTGACATCGTGACCATCAATTGGGCCAATGTAGTTAAAGCCTAACTCTTCGAACATGGTGCCAGGGACAACCATGCCTTTTAGATGTTCTTCTGTACGACGAACCAGCTCTTTAATCGGCGGAACGCCTGATAGCACTTTCTTGCCGCCCTCACGAATTGACGTGTAAAGACTGCCAGAAAGAACTTGAGCTAGGTGGTTGTTTAGCGCACCTACGTTTTCAGAGATCGACATCTCGTTATCGTTCAGGATAACCAGCATGTCATTGTGAATATCGCCCGCGTGGTTCATGGCTTCAAATGCCATACCCGCAGTAATCGCGCCATCACCAATCACACTCACGACTTTACGGTTCTTGCCTTCTTTCTTCGAACTGATAGCCATACCAAGTGCAGCACTGATCGATGTTGAAGAGTGACCAACAGAAAGGGTGTCGTATTCGCTCTCTTGACGCCATGGGAATGGGTGCAGTCCATCTTTTTGACGGATAGTCGACAAGCGGTCGCGACGACCTGTAAGAATTTTGTGCGGGTATGCTTGGTGACCAACATCCCAAACCAACTGGTCAAAAGGCGTGTTGTACACATAGTGCAGAGCAACTGTCAGCTCTACTGTACCTAAGCCTGACGCTAAGTGACCACTTGACTGGCTCACTGAGTTAAGAAGATAGGTACGTAATTCATCACAAAGCTGTGTCAGCGTCTCTTTTGGAAGTAGACGCAAATCCTCTGGCTTATCAGCCAAAGCAAGAGTTGGGTACTTTGATATATCAAGAGTCATAGGTAATGCGCGCTTATTGTCTTAGTTCTTGCGCTCGATGACGTATCGGGCGAACTCTTCGAGTGACTGGGTATTGTATGGGATTGCAGCCAAAGCTTGAAGCGCTTCCTGTAGCAGAGTTTGCGCTTTTTCTTGAGCGCCCTCTAAACCTAGCAAAGAAGGGTAGGTGCTTTTGTTCAATTCTTGGTCAGAACCCTGTGGCTTACCCAAAGTTTCAGTATCGCCAGTGATATCTAAAATATCATCTTGAACCTGGAATGCTAATCCAATGGCGTCGGCGTACTTGTCTAATTGAGGCATCACTTCAAACGCTTTTTCACCAGCAGCGAGAGCACCTAAACGAATCGCACATTTCATTAGCGCGCCCGTTTTATTGCGGTGAACTTCTTCTAACTCTTCTAGCGTGACAGAGCGGTTTTCAGCTTCAATATCAAGTGCTTGTCCAATGCACATACCTTGTGCACCAGAGGCTTCGGCTAGGCGTTGAATCATTCGAACGCGATTGCTTTCACCGTCAGCACTTAATGTACCTTCCGCAAGTATAGTAAACGCGAGAGTTTGTAGTGCATCGCCAGTTAAAATTGCCGTTGCTTCATCGTATTTGATGTGACAAGTCTGATGGCCACGACGCAGTTCATCGTCGTCCATTGCTGGAAGGTCGTCGTGAATCAGAGAATAGGCATGAATACATTCGATTGCAGATGCTGGAGTGTCGAGTTCTTCAGCGGTGCAGCCGAGCATTTCCCCTGTAATGTAGACAAGAAATGGACGTGCGCGTTTACCGCCTAAAAGTAACCCATAACGCATCGCGTTAATCAGGTTCTGATCTTGGTGTGGTAGGCGATCAAGCCAAAGGTTCAGTTGCTCGTTATTACGTGCTTGATAAGACAATAAAGTCTCAATCATAGGGGATCTCATACAATTCGTTATTCTGGTTGTGGGTTAAAGTCACTAAGTTCTGCGTTTTCATCATTTTGCAGTAGGATGCTAACACGCTGTTCAGCATCGTTTAGTTTGCTTTGACCGGCACGAGCGAGGGAGATGCCTCGTTCGAACTTTTTCAGCGCATCATCTAAAGCTAGATCACCATTTTCTAGTTGATCAACCAAGCCATCAAGCTCTTCGATTGCTGCTTCAAAGCTCATATTTTCAGGTTTCTTAGTAGCCATAATAAATCTGCGTTTGGAAAGATGAACGAACGTTACCTTAGGGCGTTGAGATGGTCAAATGTAACCAATAAATTTTGCTAGAAAGTTCGTTTTTAAGAGGCTTGAAGCCACTTTCATCTAATAACCTCACCTTTATCGAGTTTATGACTGCTCGAGAACGGGGAAGCGGGTAATAGTTGTGATACAAAAAGCAAAAGTGTGATACTTAGGCCAAGAATTTACTAAAAGATCTTATAGTCTTGCCGATAAAAAGATTATCGTCGACATAGAGCTACAAAAAAGCATGAGGAGTGCTCAGTGGATTTAGCAACCCTAATAGGTTTGATTGGTGGATTTGCCTTTGTAATTATGGCAATGATCCTAGGTGGAAGCCTCGGGATGTTCTATGACACGACATCCATTTTGATCGTAGTCGGTGGCTCAACTTTTGTTGTTCTAATGAAGTTCACCATGGGACAGTTCTTTGGTGCGACTAAAATCGCAGGCAAAGCTTTTATGTTTAAAGCGGACGAGCCTGAAGATCTTATCGCTAAGATTGTAGAAATGGCTGATGCGGCTCGTAAAGGTGGTTTCTTAGCACTGGAAGAGATGGAAATTAACAACAGCTTCATGCAAAAGGGTATCGACCTGTTGGTGGATGGCCATGATGGCGATGTAGTACGTGCGGCATTGCAAAAAGACATCGCATTAACCACAGAGCGTCACGAGCAGGGCGCGAAAGTGTTCTCTGCATTTGGTGATGTTTCTCCTGCTATGGGCATGATTGGTACCTTGGTTGGTCTGGTTGCGATGCTTTCGAACATGGATGATCCAAAAGCGATCGGTCCTGCGATGGCGGTGGCACTTTTAACCACCCTGTACGGTGCGATTCTTTCGAACATGGTGTTCTTCCCTATTGCTGACAAGCTTGCGCTACGTCGTGACCAAGAGACACTCAACCGTCGTCTGGTTATGGATGGCGTACTCGCGATTCAAGATGGTCAGAACCCACGAGTAATCGATGGTTACCTGAAGAGCTACCTAAACGAAGGTAAGCGTACGATTGATGGTGAACCTGCGTAAGAGGAGTTGAAGATGGATGAAGAAAATCCATGTAAATGTCCTCCTCCGGGGTTGCCTCAATGGATGGGGACATTTGCTGACTTGATGTCACTGCTGATGTGTTTCTTCGTACTGCTGCTCTCATTCTCTGAGATGGACGTACTGAAGTTCAAACAGATCGCTGGCTCGATGAAATTTGCGTTTGGTGTACAAAACCGCTTGGAAGTCAAAGACATTCCTAAAGGCACCAGCATCATTGCACAAGAGTTCCGTCCTGGTCGCCCAGAGCCGACACCGATTGATGTTATCATGCAGCAGACGATTGATATTACGCAGCAAACGCTTGAATTTCATGAAGGTGAATCTGAGCGTGCTGGCGGTACCATGCGTGACCAAGGCAAGATGACCGGAGGCAAGTCGCCAGAAGTCTCGACTCACGACAATCAAAACTCTGAGTCAGACCAACAGCAACAACAAGCTGAAGCTCAATCGCAAGAGATGGAAACCTTGATGGAAAGCATCAAGAAGGCGTTGGAGCGAGAGATAGACCAAGGCGCGATTGAAGTTGAAAATCTTGGTCAGCAGATTGTGATTCGAATTCGTGAAAAAGGCGCATTCCCATCGGGTTCCGCTTTCCTACAGCCTAAGTTCCGACCTTTGGTGAGACAGGTCGCTGAGTTGGTGAAAGATGTTCCGGGTATTGTCCGAATCTCAGGGCACACCGATAACCAACGTCTTGATTCAGAGCTTTATCGCTCTAATTGGGACTTGTCATCACAGCGAGCGGTGTCTGTTGCTCAAGAGATGGAAAAGGTGCGTGGTTTCTCTCATCAACGCTTGAGAGTACGCGGCATGGCGGATACCGAGCCAGTCGAGCCGAACGATACTGAATGGCAACGTAGCCTCAACCGCCGCGTTGAAATCAGCATCATGCAGGGCGAGCCGCTTTACAGTGACGAAGTGCCTGTTATTAATGAATAGCCTATACGTGTACACACGGTAGCATGCAGATAGCATCGAAAGCCCAACCTTATAATGAGGTTGGGCTTTTTGTTGTGCGC